>CAJXDD010000136.1:0-7904 GCA_913052075.1 uncultured Gammaproteobacteria bacterium | reverse complement strand
CCTTTGAGGGGTAAACCATGCAACAACTCAACCCATCCGAAATTAGCGACATTATTAAGGAGCGGATTGCCCGCTTAGACGTTGCTTCGGAAGCCCGCAACGAGGGCACAATTGTCAGCGTTTCAGACGGTATTGTTCGAATTCACGGTCTGGCCGATGTTCAAAACGGCGAAATGATCGAGTTCCCAGGCAATTTGTTCGGCTTCGCGCTGAACTTGGAGCGAGATTCGGTCGGCGCAGTAGTGCTGGGTGACTATAAAGGACTGAGAGAAGGTCAAACGGCTCGGTGCACGGGACGAATTTTGGAAGTACCCACGGGCCCAGAGCTCCTCGGCCGAGTGGTTGATGCACTAGGCAACCCGATCGACGGAAAAGGTCCGATCAATGCCAGCGCGTCGTCGCCGGTAGAGAAAGTGGCGCCTGGTGTAATCGCGAGACAGCACGTTGATCAACCTGTCCAGACTGGTCTTAAGTGTATCGATTCAATGATCCCTGTAGGCCGTGGTCAGCGCGAGCTTATTATCGGTGACCGTCAAACCGGGAAAACTGCAATCGCGATTGATACGATCATTAACCAGCAAGCCTCTGGCATTAAGTGCGTCTACGTAGCGATTGGCCAGAAGTTTTCATCGATTGCCAATGTGGTGCGAACCCTTGAAGAATATGGCGCGATGGAAAACACCATTGTTGTGGCTGCTGGTGCCTCCGACCCCGCACCCATGCAGTACATCGCCGCTTACTCAGGGTGTGCAATGGGCGAATACTTTAGGGATCGAGGCGAGGATGCCTTGATCATCTACGACGACTTAACGAAGCAAGCGTGGGCTTACCGCCAAATTTCATTGTTGCTTCGCCGTCCGCCAGGTCGAGAGGCTTATCCAGGGGATGTTTTCTACTTGCACTCGCGGCTGCTTGAGCGAGCTGCCCGGGTAAATGCGGAGTATGTTGAGCAGCAAACCAATGGCGAAGTAAAAGGCCAGACGGGATCACTGACAGCGCTTCCCATTATCGAAACCCAGGCCGGTGACGTGTCCGCATTCGTTCCAACCAACGTGATTTCTATCACAGACGGCCAGATCTTTCTGGAATCCGATAAGTTTAATTCTGGCGAGCGCCCGGCTATGAATCCAGGTATTTCGGTATCACGGGTAGGTGGTGACGCCCAGGTGAAGTTCATGTCGAAGATCTCGGGCGGGATTAAGCTTGCGCTTGCTCAGTATAGAGAGCTCGCAGCTTTCTCGCAGTTCGCATCGGATCTCGATGAAGCGACCCGACGACAGCTCGAGCATGGTGAGCGAATTAACGAACTTATGAAGCAAAAGCAGTATGCGCCAATGACGGTTGCTGAAATGGGCGTCGTGCTATTTGCAGCGAACGAAGGGTTCCTTGCTGATGTACCTGTCAACAAGGTGCTTGATTTTGAGGGCGCTCTACTGAGCTACATGAAGACCTCACATGGGGACTTCATGGATCAAATCAATCGCGAGGGCAAATACACCGACGAGGTCATTGATACCATGCGGTCAGCGCTCGAGAGCTTCGTGGCAACTCAAACGTTCTAAGACATTAAGGAATTGACGCACCATGGCGGGCGCAAAAGAACTTAGAAAACAGATAGGTAGCATCAAGAACACGCAGAAGATCACCAGTGCAATGCAGATGGTGGCAGCAAGCAAGATGCGCAAAGCACAGGATCGAATGGCCAAGGGGCGTCCTTATACGGACCAAATTCGATCAGTGATTGGTCACATGGCGAATGCATCGAGCGAGTATCACCATCAGTTCATGAAAGAGCGAGAAGTCCGAAGGGTGGGCTACATCATTGTCACCACGGACAAAGGTTTATGTGGGGGTCTAAATGTCAATCTGCTAAAGGCGGTTGTTGCAGATATGAAGAAATGGGTCGAGCAGGACGTGGAAATCGACTTGTGTCTCATTGGCAACAAGGGCATCCAGTTCTTTAGAACATATGGCGGACGAATCCTGGCTGCAACTCAGAATATTGGGGAGTCCCCAGAGGTCGCGGATCTAATTGGCAGCATTAAAGTCATGCTGGACGCCTTTGAAGAGGGGAAGGTCGATAAGATTTATCTCGCCAACAACGTCTTTGTGAATACCATGAGTCAAGAACCGACCGTTCGTCAGCTAGTACCCCTGGATCCGACAGACGATGCGACGATGAAGAATCGTTGGGACTACATCTATGAGCCAGAGGCGAAAGAGTTAATTGAAGACTTGCTGACTCGGTACATCGAGGCCCAGGTCTATCAGGCGGTGGTAGAGAACGTAGCATGTGAGCAAGCAGCAAAAATGGTAGCCATGAAAAGCGCTACAGAAAATGCGGGTGAGCTGATCGATGAGTTAGAGCTCATCATGAATAACGCTCGACAAGCGGCTATCACACAAGAAATTTCAGAAATTGTAGGCGGGGCAGCCGCGGTTTAACCGCGCTCCGGTAAAGGAAGAGGAAAAAGGCATGGGTAGCGGACGAATTGTTCAGGTGATTGGCGCGGTCATCGACGTGGAATTTTCACGAGAGGATGTGCCCAATGTGTACGATGCTTTGGTTGTCGCCGAGGGTGATCTCACCCTTGAGGTACAGCAACAGTTGGGTGATGGGATCGTTAGAACGATTGCGATGGGTAGTTCTGAAGGTGTGAGCAGGGGGCTTGCAGTTGAAAATACGAAGGCACCTATTTCAGTACCGGTTGGCGAAGAGACGCTCGGACGCATCATGGATGTACTCGGCAATCCCATCGACGAAAAAGGACCGATCGGCGAGAAAGATCGCATGCCGATTCACCGAGATCCACCATCCTACGCAGAACAAGCTGGTGGGCGCGACCTTCTCGAAACAGGCGTCAAGGTGATTGATCTGATCTGCCCATTCGCAAAGGGTGGTAAGGTTGGTCTGTTTGGCGGGGCGGGTGTTGGCAAGACGGTCACCATGCTCGAATTGATCAACAACATCGCGAAAGAGCACAGCGGCTTGTCAGTATTCGCAGGCGTGGGTGAGCGTACTCGTGAGGGGAACGACTTCTATCACGAAATGCAGGAAGCAGGGGTTCTCGATAAGATCTCGATGGTATTTGGTCAGATGAACGAGCCGCCAGGAAACCGTCTTCGTGTGGCGCTATCAGGGCTGACCATGGCCGAAAAGTTTCGCGACGAAGGCAAAGACGTTTTGCTCTTTGTAGACAATATTTACCGTTACACCCTTGCTGGAACCGAGGTATCGGCACTACTCGGAAGGATGCCGTCAGCGGTGGGCTATCAGCCAACGCTTGCAGAGGAAATGGGTGTGCTTCAGGAACGCATTACTACGACGAAGACAGGCTCGATTACGTCTGTGCAGGCGGTATACGTACCTGCTGACGACTTAACCGACCCGTCACCAGCAACGACGTTTGCGCACTTGGACTCAACGGTGACGTTGTCTCGCGACATTGCGGCTCTGGGTATTTATCCCGCGGTTGATCCTCTTGACTCAACCTCTCGCCAGCTTGATCCCTTGGTTGTCGGTGAGGAGCACTACAATGTTGCGCAGGGCGTGCAGGGGGTACTCCAGAAGTACAAGGAATTGAAGGACATCATCGCAATTCTCGGCATGGACGAGCTTTCAGAAGAAGACAAGCTCACCGTTTATCGGGCAAGAAAAATTAGTCAATTTTTCTCACAGCCGATGCACGTCGCTGAGGTATTTACTGGCAAGCCCGGTGTTTACGTGTCGCTTGCAGACACGATCAGAAGCTTCAAGGGTATTTTAGATGGCGAATACGACGATCTCCCAGAGGCTGCATTCAGTATGGTTGGGAACATCGACGAAGCAGTAGAGAAAGCGAAGACGGTTTAATTAAAAGGAACCGCGCTGGGCAAACTGGCCGAGAGGCGGGTGTGATCAGCAGCAGATTCTGACCCTGGGGCGGGAGAGGCAAGAAGCCATGATGACAAGCATCCACTGCAGCATTGTTAGCGCTGAACAAGAGATTTTTGCTGGAACTGTGCAGCGCGTCGTCGCTACTGGTTCGCTCGGCGATATCGGGGTATACCCAGGCCACACGCCGCTGCTAACAGGAATCCAGCCCGGACCAGTAAAGCTGACTATGGAAGATGGTTCCGAGGAAATGTTTTTTGCTTCAGGCGGTTTCCTAGAAGTGCAGCCTACCTCGATCACCCTGCTCGCAGATACAGCGATCCGTGCTGATGACATTGATGAGGCCGCGGCTCAAGAAGCGGAACGAAAAGCCAGGCAAGCACGGGATGATAAGAAAACCGAGACAGACTTTGCCAAGATCGACGCTGATCTCGCTGAGCAAGCGGCGATGCTCCGAACCATTAGGAAGCTTCGAGAACTTAAAAACCGAGCGTAAATTCAGTCCTCACTCCCGGCTTCTTTACACGAAAAGCTGCTCCTCATTAGTTAGTCAGGGCAATGCGTGAGGCCGGCGCTGCACATTGCGCGTAAGCGCTCATTCCACAAATATCTGGTTCAAAACGCGACTCGCCGTGCCGTTAAGAGGCTCTCCGAGCGAGCTTATATCTATCAACCAGGCAGCGCACCTCATGATTTTCGAGCGTATTTCCTCGTTTCGTTCACCCGTAAGCGATAAACTATCACCATGAAAGCATTAGACATCGTCATTCTCGCAGCGGGTAAAGGGACGCGAATGAAGTCCTCACTGCCTAAGGTTATGATGCCCATTGCGGGCAAACCAATACTCGCGCACATCATTGCCGCTGCAAAAACGCTTGATCCCAGAGATATTGTTGTGGTTATTGGCCCTGACTCGGATACGCTGCGAGCGGAATTTGTGAATGAGAGGGTCACTTTCGTTGAGCAGACTGAGCGCAAAGGGACGGGTCATGCTGTCATGCAGGCGATGCCACTCTTGGAAGATGGTGGAAGTACGCTTGTTTTACTAGGCGACACCCCGCTTCTTACTGCAACCGCTCTGCAAGGGCTAGTTCAATCAAAGGCAGCCGTTAATCTTCTCAGTTTTAACGCGGTTGATCCAACCGGTTATGGCCGGGTAAAGCGCGGTAGCGATGGCTTCGTTCAAGGCGTCGTCGAGGAAAAACTAGCAACTCCGGCTGAGCGACTCATTAGGGAAGTGAGTTCGGGGGTATTCTTTTTTACTCAAGACTCACTGGCTCGCTGGCTACCCAAGCTCACTGATGACAATGCACAAGGCGAGTACCTCTTACCCGCTGTTATCGAGCATGCGCTAGCCGATGGTGAGGAGGTAGATGCAGTGCTGACGAACGACCCCGATGCGCTCATGGGTATCAACGATCTAGTGCAGCTCGCGAGTGCAGAGCGAGTGCTCCAACGCCGACAAGCCGAAGCGCTGATGCGCGATGGGGTGCGAATCATTGATCCCGACCGGATCGATATTCGAGGAACCGTATCCATAGCGCCGTCAGCCTTGATCGACGTCAATGTTGTGATTGAGGGTGATGTCACTATCGAAGCAGGTGTCGTTATTGAGCCTCACTCAGTGGTGCGAGACAGCTTTTTAGGCGCTGGTTCAAGAGTGAAGGCACACTCTCATATTGAAGGCGCGCATCTTGCCGAAGATTGTCAGGTCGGCCCATACGCGAGGCTACGGCCTGGCGCGCGCCTAGAGCGAGACGTTTCCGTTGGCAACTTTGTTGAAGTGAAAGCCACTACTATGGGGAAAGGTTCGAAGGCGAGCCATCTTAGTTATTTGGGTGACGCGACGATTGGAGCGTCGGTCAATATTGGTGCTGGCACCATCACGTGTAACTACGATGGGGTCAACAAATGGCAAACTGTCTTGGAAGACGGTGTGTTTGTGGGCTCAAACACAGCGCTTGTTGCTCCCGTGCATATCGAGCAAGGGGCGACGATTGGTGCCGGCTCGACCATCACCGCGCGCATAGAGCACGACGCCCTCGGCATCGGTCGAGGTAAGCAGCGCAATATTCCAAATTGGCCAAGGCCTACCAAGCAAACTACCGGTGAGGGGCTGGTCGTTAAGAAAAAGCCGCAAGCGGAGTGACATGAATTATGTGTGGAATTGTAGGTGCCGCGTCCACCAGGAATGTTCGAGGGATTTTGCTGGAAGGCCTAAAGCGCTTGGAATATCGAGGTTATGACTCTGCTGGGATTTGCTTAAAGCAGGGCAATGAGCTGGTCAGGATTCGCGAGGTAGGCAAAGTCGCTGAGCTAAAAGTTAGCTGCGATGAGCAAGCGCCTGTGGGGACAATAGGCATTGCCCATACGCGCTGGGCGACGCACGGAAAACCAACCGCAGCGAATGCACACCCGCATGTTTCTAGTAATCGAGTGGCGGTTGTCCACAATGGAATTATTGAAAACCATGAAGTATTGCGTGCTGAGCTGAAGGGCGATGGTTATGCGTTTACGTCCGAGACTGACACGGAAGTCATGGCGCACCTGATCCACCGAGAGGTCGCCGCAGCAGGAGACCTAAAAGAAGGGGTTTCTCGGATGGTTGGTATGCTGGAGGGCGCGTATGCCATTGCCGTGCAGCATCTTGACTATCCAGATCAGCTCATAGGCGCTCGGCAAGGGAGTCCACTTGTTGTCGGTGTCGGCATTGATGAGAATTTCATTGCGTCTGACCCGCAGGCGCTAAGACCGGTCACCGATCGTTTTATCTATTTAGAAGAGGGCGAGTTAGTTCAAGTTCGTAGCGACGATATCTCGATTTTTGGTACAAGCGATGTTTCCATCGCGAGCCGCACGGTCAAGCTCGATAGTCGAGACGATGCGTCAGATAAAGGTAACTACAAGCACTTCATGCTGAAGGAAATCCATGAGCAGCCGAAGGCCGTTCAGTCAACACTCGAGGGCAGGCTAGGACAAAGCAGTGTGTTGGTTGAATCCTTTGGTCTTGGGGCGGAAACGCTCCTGCGCGAGGCTAAAAATATTCAGATCGTCGCATGTGGCACGAGCTATTACAGTGGTCTGGTTGGGCGTTATTGGATCGAAGAGCTGGCTCAGCTGCCCTGCCAGGTTGAAATCGCATCCGAAATTCGCTACCGCAAAGCTGCGGTACCTGAAAACACGGTCTTCGTGACGATTTCCCAGTCCGGTGAAACGGCGGACACTCTAGCCGCGCTGAGGCAAGCAAAAACGCAAGGCTACCTGGGATCGCTGTGCATTTGTAATGTCGCGAATTCATCGCTGGTACGTGAGTCAGATGCCGCCATTATGACGAATGCTGGCGTTGAAATTGGCGTTGCGTCTACCAAGGCGTTTACTACGCAACTAGTAGACTTGCTCTTGCTAGCGGTCGCGTTAGGAAGGAGTCGCGGGCTTAGCTCAGACGCTGAGGCAAATCTGGTCGCAGCGCTCCACTCCTTGCCCCAACGAATCGAGCAAGTGCTAGAAGCTGAGCCAGCTATTCGAGCGGTAGCAGAGGCCTTTATTGAGAAGGATCACAGTTTGTTCTTGGGTAGGGGCGTGCACTATCCCGTGGCTCTAGAAGGGGCATTGAAGCTCAAAGAAATCTCTTATATTCATGCCGAGGGCTACCCAGCCGGTGAGCTTAAACACGGGCCACTTGCCTTGGTAGATGAAGATATGCCGGTGGTTTGCATCGCGCCGAGTGATGAATTGCTCGATAAAGTGAAATCCAACCTTCAAGAGGTCGCAGCACGTGGCGGTAAGCTATACGTCTTTACGGATCACGGCGCCGAGTTTGCTGGCGAAGAAGGCCTAACGACCGTAACCTTACCCGAGGTCCCACCTATTTTGTCACCCATGGTGCATGTGGTGCCTTTGCAGCTGCTTGCCTATCACGTCGCGGTAATGCGAGGCACGGATGTTGACCAGCCGCGTAATTTGGCTAAGTCAGTTACGGTTGAATAGTCTTGAGTGCAGAATTGAAACTCCCCAATCTTAGTGAAGATGA
>CAJXDD010000135.1:0-7923 GCA_913052075.1 uncultured Gammaproteobacteria bacterium | reverse complement strand
ACTACGTTGTCAAGGTGGTTAATTCAACTGAAGAGACGGCCGCTCGCGTGCGGGTATTGCTAGAGCATTCCTTTGAAGGCGAAACCTTCGGAACGGTGGGCGTCAATGTCGATGTCATCAAGGCGAGCTGGAATGCTTTGGTTGAAGCCTATCACTACGCCTTGATTCGGAGTGCGGAGTTTAAACACGAGCAATCTTCTCTTAGTAAACAATAGTGTGCTTGCAGTACCCTCTCGATGAGTAGAGATCCGAGTATTACGATGATGAGTGTTAGCTCGATCCACAGCGTCTCGCAATTGTTCATGGTTATTGGCGGTGGAAGGTGAGTTCGGACGTCACCTGGGAGCAGCGGTGGCATCCTCTTTTGCGTCGTTGGGTAACCATCACGAGTCACCGGGGAGGCCGTCCGTGGGTTGGTCAAAACGCCGAGCCCGAGAATAGGGAGGGGGTTGCCTTTGATGCGGAGTGCTACTTGTGTCCAGGTAATGTCCGCGTTAATGGACTTCAAAATCCTG
The DNA here is from genome assembly GCA_913052075.1 of uncultured Gammaproteobacteria bacterium. Classification (GTDB taxonomy): domain Bacteria; phylum Pseudomonadota; class Gammaproteobacteria; order Pseudomonadales; family Azotimanducaceae; genus UBA9926. Next base: position 7,408 of record CAJXDD010000135.1, on the reverse strand, counting down.
ATTATTCGAGTATCTATTGTTTTGACAATGATCATCCTGCGCTAGGCAAGGCCCCTCCAGTTTCAGAACCCCCGCATCCTTTTTATAGATCGATGGAAGCTTCCGGACAGTGCCGAGTTATGTGCTATCACCCGCACCACAGTCGTCGATTGAGTGAGCTTGAGCCGCATGAAATGGAGCAAGTGGTGCTCAGCTGGGCCCATCAGACCGAAGAATTGACGGCCGCTGGGTGGGAACAGGTGTTTATATTCGAGAATAACGGATCAGTTGTTGGGGTCTCTAACCCGCATCCTCATTGTCAAATTTATGCGTTCCCTTTTGCGGTAGATTCTATACAGCGTGAAATAGAAGCGGCCAAGGCTCATTATGAGAAAGCAAAACGATCGCTTTTTGACGAGATCAAAGAGGCCGAGCGCTTGGATGGCCGGCGGATATTGCTCGATGAGCACGACTGGACGGTGTTTGTGCCCTATTTTGCTCAGTTTCCTTTCGAGATGATGCTCCTGCCGCACCGCAATATGGCGACGCTTGCGGAGGCGACAGATGCGGAACTTAAGGGGCTAGCCGGTGCGCTTAAGGTTTCTCTTCAGCGGCTTGACCGGGTGCTGGGCCAAGCTCAGAGTTATATTCTCTCGATACACCAAGCGCCAAGTGCATGGCTGCGAGCAGAGGCGCCTGGTGCTTACTCGACTTACGTGCACATTCAGCCCTTCTTGCGCGCGCCCTCCCTGCAAAAATTTTTGGCAGGAATCGAGACGGCGGCGGGTCAGTTCCTAAATGATGCAGCCCCCGAGGAGCATGCCGATGCGCTGCGGCGTGTAGTGCTGGCCTGACAGGTGCGAGGTTGAACTGATTTTCTTTGGACGCTGTTTCCGATATGGTCCGGAGTCGTTGCTTCGAGAAAACGACGGCTTCACTTAGTCGGAAATAGCCGCAAGGAATTGCGATAGTCGCGAACAATCGCAATAGTCACCAATTAATAGTGCCTGTTTCAGCGCAGGCAGCAGACAAGAACACCAGATAACAATAGTCAGAGGATGCAGACGATGAAGGTAGACACTCACTTAACCCAAGATTGGAAGAAGATTCCTGAGCACATTCAACGCGTTGAAGCCGAAGGCTATGATGGCGTTGGCACTGCTGAAATGAACCACGATCCATTTTTTCCGCTGCTGATTGGTGCTGAGCATAGTGAGCGGGTGGAACTTCGGACCGGAATTGCGGTTGCGTTTGCCAGGTCGCCTATGACGATGGCGAATCAAGCCCATGATTTGAACGCCTATTCAAAGGGGCGATTCACACTTGGACTCGGTTCTCAAATTCGCGCCCACATCACCAAACGATTCTCAATGCCATGGGGCGCACCGGCTGCACAGATGCGCGAACTCGTCTTGGCGATGCGAGCAATCTGGGCTAACTGGTATGACGGCGAGCCTCTCCGGTTTGAAGGGAAGTATTACCAACATACGCTAATGACGCCCGCATTTACGCCGGAAGATTCCGCTTATGGAGCGCCCAAGGTGGTGCTAGCTGCAGTGGGACCCATCATGACCGAAGTCGCCGCGGAGGTTGGGGATGGGTTAATTATCCATCCGTTCTCAAACGAGAAATATATCCGTGAAGTGACGCTGCCTGCGGTGGAGAGAGGGCTTGCAAAGGCGGGCAAGCAGCGGAAAGACTTTGAAATCAGCTACACCCCTTTTGTTGTGTCTGGTAAGGATGAACAAACCTTTGACGCTGAGAAAGCAACTGCGAAAGCGAGGATTTCGTTTTACGGTTCAACACCTGCCTACAAACAGGTACTTGGTGTGCATGGGTGGGGCGATCTTCAGGTCGAGTTGAACGCGATGTCAAAGCAGGGACAGTGGAAAGAGATGGCAGACCTCATTACGGATGACATTCTTGATGTGATGGGCGTCGTTGGTGAGCCAGATCAGGTCGTAAAGGAAATGCTTGCTCGCTACGGCGATTTCACGGATCGGACAAGTGGCGCGTTTTCTTTTGTCGACACTGAGCAACGCGTCAATATGGTTTCGGCGTTAAGAGCAGGCTGACATGACAACCACCCTGCTGTTCCCAAGAAGCATTATCCCTTCTGCCATGCAGCTTCGCATTCTGGACCAGCGGCGGCTGCCCGCGGAGACGACTTATCTGGACTGCACTACAACAGATAGCGTTATCGAGGCAATTAAGACGCTGGCTGTTCGAGGTGCACCAGCCATCGGGCTTGCGGCGGCCTACGGATTGCTTCTTGGTCGGACGGCGGGCCAAGGACCCGATGAAACCCTTTCTCAGTTTGAGGCAGCAGCGAGCGCTTTGACTGCTGCAAGGCCAACGGCTGTCAACCTTGCCTGGGCGGTGGAGCATATGATGACGTGTGTCCGGCACGAGCATCGAAATGCCTTTCGAGAGGGGTGGGCTAATCGCCTAAAGGCGGAGGCCGACCAACTGTTTGACGCTGACCGTCAGGCCTGTTTGACGATGGGTAAGATTGGTGCCGAGCTTATTCCTCACGGCGGCAGGGTTTTGACGCACTGTAACGCTGGTTCGCTCGCGGTGTCTGAATTTGGGACGGCATTGGCGCCGATATACGCGGCTCACGCTGGCGGAAACCCCGTCCACGTGTTTGTCGATGAGACGCGGCCGTTGCTACAAGGCTCGAGATTAACCGCGTTCGAGCTCATGGCCCACGAGGTGCCTTGCACATTGATCACCGACAATATGGCGGCACACGTGATGGCGACGCATCAAGTGGACTTGGTCATCGTCGGCGCCGACAGAGTGGCCGCCAATGGTGATGCGGCCAACAAAATTGGAACGCTTGGTGTCGCCGTATTGGCAAAGCACTTCAAGATTCCATTTTATGTGGTGTGCCCCTACTCGACCGTGGATCTCAGGACCCCGCGAGGAGCAGATATCGAGATAGAAGAGAGGGCACCCTCAGAGGTTCGAGAGGTGTATGGGGTCCAGGTGGCACCGCGAGAAGTTAACGTTTTTAATCCGGCGTTTGACGTTACTCCAGCTGAGCTTATCTCGGGGATCATCACAGAGCGAGGGCTGATAACGGGGAATCTTTCCGAGGGGCTTGCTCAGCAAAATGAGGTAATTCGGTGATCGAGCGCGAGGGAGTAATTAAGTACTCGCTCGAATTCACCGATGGAGTCGTGGCCGAGACTGCATCACTCAGTGTCCTTGATGCATGGCGCTCAATTTTTAAAGACACAGGACTGCTTGGCGAGGACCCGGGTCGCTACGGAGGCTATGGCTTCGGTAATTTGAGTGTCCGTACAGATCGAGGGTTCCTCATAACCGGCTCGCAAACCGGGATCCTCAGGATGACATCCATGTCACACTATGCGGAAGTCATCGGTTGGTCCCTCGAAGAGAATGCCGTGACGGCCGTGGGTCCCATTCGGCCATCGTCGGAAGCCTTAACCCACGCAGCAATCTACGAAGCATTTGAATCGATCCGCTATGTATTTCATGTTCATTCGCCGGAAATTTGGGGGCAGGCTCAGTCGCTTTGCTTGCCATCTACGCCTGCAGAAATCGATTACGGGACTGTGGAGATGGCATTCGCGTTGAAAAAGCTGGCCACCACAGCAGGTACTGAGGGCATTATGACAATGCTAGGCCATCAAGACGGAGTGATGTCATGGGGTGAAAGTGCAAGAGCCGCGGGTGGACAGATGGTCTGCACACTGGCTCAGGCAAAGACGAAGTTGGGTGAGAAGGTTTGACGACCAAACCCCTTATCTTTATCAATCTCTATTTGTAAATATCGTGTGATCTCGGGCCACCATTGGATGTAAAAACGGCGACGCGGAGGCAAAGCTAATCTTTGTGTGGGTTAGAGAAGCAGTAGATCTTTTTCCTATTTCTGTTGAAACTTCGTGAGGCACCCTATCTGCTCGGATCTAAGGGTTTTGTTTAAGAAACAGAGCCAGGATGCTATCTTCTAGTTGGGTCTTCGATAACGTAAGGGGAGGCGGTTACCGTCATGCTTGATAATAAAGGGTTGCTGATTGCTATTGGAGTGACGCTTGTTGTTGCGGTTGGCCTTGGCATAGCGGTCCTAAACGAGGAGCCAGAGCCCGCGCCTCCAGTTGTATCAGAGATAGAGATCCCCAAGTCTCCTGAGCCTGAGCCTGAGCCTGAGCCAGTGCCCGAACCCGAACCCGAGCCACAATTCGTTGAGGTGCCACAGGTAATCGAGGAGGAACCTCCTTTTATTCTTCCACTGCTTGATGCCAGCGACGCACTGGTGCGGGACGCGTTGGTCAGTCTTAGTCGGCACGAGGGTCTGCATCGTTGGTTAGCAGCCGATGATCTAGTTCGGAAATTTGTTGGATTTACCCAGGGAGTATCAGAAGGAGGTGTGGTTCGCTCTGCAGTGCAGGTGTTGGCCCCTCGAACAGGGTTTTCCGCGATTCGCATCGCCGATAACGAATACATGTTAAACACTGCAAGCTATGCAAGATACGACACAATTACATCGATCATCGACTCGGTTGATGCCGATGCCCTGGTAGATTTTTATGTGTTAATCACGCCATTAGTGGATCAGGCCTACAGAGAACTTGGTATGCCAGATTCAGACTTCGATCGAGTCTTGTTCGCTGCAATCGGTTTGCTGCTCGAGACCCCAGTTGTTGAAGGCGAGATTGCTTTGCAAAGACCGGTCGTCATGTATGAATTTGAGGATGAAAGTTTGGAGTCGCTTCAGCCAGCACAAAAGCAGCTCCTGAGAATGGGGCCTTCAAACACAAAAAGAATCAAGAGCAAGCTCTCGGAGGTGGCTAGGGCACTGAGAAGTGCTAAGAGCAATCGTTAATCCCCTCTGATGACGAAGCCTCTTGCTGATATTCGCGTACTCGATTTAAGTATCGTTCGCGCTGGGCCCGTTGCAGTAAGACTGTTGGCCGATTGGGGTGCTGATGTCATTCGCATTGAACAACCTCGATCTGGAGATTCCGGAGATGTAACCGGATCGAGACAATCCTCTGATGCTCAGAATCTTCACAGAAATAAGCGCGGTATAACTCTGGATTTAAAGCATCCCAAAGGATACGAGGTGCTCGAAAGGCTGGTACGAACCTCTGATGTGCTAGTAGAGAATTTCAAAACCGATGTAAAGCACCGTCTAAAGATTGACTATGAGTCACTCGCCAAGGTGAACCCTCGACTGATCGTGGGAAGTGTCAGCGGCTTTGGTCAGAAAGGCCCCTATGCCGAGCGCGCGGGGTTTGATCAGATTGTTCAGGGCATGAGTGGGCTAATGAGCCTCACGGGTGTTCCAGATGGGGATCCCATGCGAGCGGGTATTGCTGTTAGCGATACCTCGGCCGGAATGTTTCTAGGCCAGGGAATATTGCTAGCTTTGTTAGAGAGAGAACAAACCGGTCGAGGGCAGTGGGTCCATACGAGTTTGCTCGAAGCAATGCTTAGCAAGCTCGACTTTCAAGGTTCAAGGTATACGATGGATGGCGATTGTCCAGACAGGCACGGCAATCATCACCCAACTGCGGCGCCGATGGGAGTTTTCAGAGCAGCTGATGGATTTGTCAATTTAGCTGCCACCTCCGCAAGGATGTGGCGGGATTTTTGTACTACGTTAGAGCTCAAAGGGTTGTTAGAGGATTCACGATTTGAGACCAATGAATTGAGGGTTAAGAATCGCGAAGCACTGGTTGATTTGATAGAAAGTAGGACATCCCTCATGACGCAGCAGACCTTGATAGCTGAGTTAAACGCTATAGGGTGTCCCTGCGGTCCTATTTATAGCGTTGCCGAGGCCTTTGATGACCCTCAGACCATGGCCCTCGAGATGCGATTGCCCACCGAGCATTCAGGCAGAGGTCTGGTGGACCTCGTTCGTTCTCCAATCAATCTTTCAAATCACCCGAACGCTCATGATCGAGCGCTCGCAGCACCCCGTCGTGGACAGCACACCAGTGAAATCTTGCGGGCGGTTGGACTAACCAGTCTGGAATTGCGGGCGCTCAAGGATGAAGGGATTATCTAAACGGTTGCCTTTTTGAGCAACAGGTGAGGAATGGATGAAGCAAGTTAAGTTGCAGACTGAAAAAATGTTGTTTGAGATCGACGAATCAGTCAGCTGGATTACATTCAATCAACCCGAAAAGAGAAACGCTATTTCTTTGGAGATGTGGGAGGGTCTCGCGAGTGCATTAGAGTTAGCGATGATGAATGACGAGATTAAAGTGGTTGTCCTAAAAGGGGCGGGGGGTCAGGCGTTCGTGTCTGGCGCCGATATCTCGGAGTTCGATATGAAACGCAATTCTGCAAAAGCAAAGGTTGCTTATGCAGAGATTGCGGGGAAGGCAGCCAGGTACCTGCGTCAATCTAGCAAGCCAGTCATTGCGTTGATCGAGGGTTTCTGTATTGGGGGAGGACTTGCAACCGCTTTGCAGGCCGATGTTCGCTTCGCGACTCCTGGCTCGACGTTTGGTATTCCTGCAGCCCGACTCGGATTGGGATACGAGTACGAGGGGTTAGAGCTATTGACACAAATTATAGGTCCGGCAAGGGCACGAGACATTATGATGTCAGCTCGATTGTTTGGGGCAGACGAGGCGTTGCAGATGGGGCTGGTTAATTTTGTCGAGCCAGAAGCTGACATTCATGCTGTAGTTGCCGCTTACGCGAAGCGCATAGCCTCCAATGCGCCGCTGACCATACGCGCCGCGCGCTTTGCGATTAGCGACTTTATGCTCCAACCATCAAAGCGAGATCGAGGAGCCGCACAAGCGCTAATCGACGCATGTTTTGATAGTGAGGATTACCGTGAGGGACGTCTCGCTTTCGCCGAAAAGCGACCGCCAGATTTTAAGGGCAGTTAGCTACGCAAAAATTGACTTTGTGACATGAATTTTAGATCAACGAGCCCATCTTCAAAGCATCTACTGCGAGTTCTAAGGGCCGCTTTTGGAGTTGATGGACGGGGTTGAATGCGACAGTTTCTCGGATAAGTGCTGAAATTCTCGTTCAATGCCTGTCTATGGAACGAGTTATGGATTAACTCGCCTTATCGGAGTGCCAGCCTGCCACGCCTCTATGTTCTCACAAAGCTGGTCAATAAGTTGTGCTCTAGATTCGCTTGCACCCCAGGCATTGTGAGGGGTCACGATCAGATTAGGCCTAGGCATAGCAAGTAGTGGTTCGTCAGGTGTAGCTGGCTCCTTGGTTAACACATCAATGGCAGCGCCTCGAATGAGGCCTTGATCCAGTGCGTCCAGCAAGGCTTCTGTTTGAATAAGGCCGCCTCGGGCAGTGTTAATGAGAAACGCGGATGGCTTCATTTTTGCGAGAAATGATTCGTCGACTAGCCCAGTATTAGTCTCAGTGAGCGGGCAGTGCAACGATAAGAAGTCTGCCTTGCAAAGTA
>CAJXDD010000134.1:0-7953 GCA_913052075.1 uncultured Gammaproteobacteria bacterium | reverse complement strand
CCGCCTGGTGCCAGGCATCCGCTTCTGCTGGACTAGCCGCCGCGAAGCCAATGGTTCCGCCGTTTGCTCCGCAAGCAGGCTCCCCATTGATGGGTGGCGTGATGGCAAAGATGCCCGATGGCGTGAAATAAAAGCAGCGGCCTTTGTCATCCATATTTCCAGGTGCGTGTCCGAGCGCTCCTAGAATCGCATCATAAAATTGCTTAGAAGCAGCGACGTCATCAGCGCCGACCATGACATGACTGAACATAGTGATTTCCTCTTGGTTCTCTGGTTGAAGTTTGGTTTACCCGGTGTTCGCCTTTAGTCAACCGAACACCGCTAGACGATCTATTCGCGTTACTTGGCGTCATAACCCCAGCAAGCAAGATTCCATGCTTAATCACACTGAATCGCTTCCTGATCGCACTGACGCTGATAGCGTTACTGGCCACGCCTTATTGAAGCACTAACTGTCCCGACGCCCAAGCGAAGCAAACTCCGCTCGACCGCCTTTGGTTGCCTCATCATTGGCAGCGTGATTCGTCACGCTGGCAGGAGGCTTTGAGAAGGTCGGTGTTTCTGTGGACAACTGAGCCAGCGCATACGTACGGTCCTCTTCGGTAAAGCGCCCCGTCGTCAAGCAGAACTCAACCAAATTATCGTTAGGATCCTTCGTGTAAATCGAATGGCACCAGTTGTGATCAATCTCCATCACATCGTAACCTGCGGCCTGCCAGCGCTGCCTGCGTTCATCGAGTTCAGCCTTGCTATGAACATCAAATGAAATGTGATTGATATGGTCGGGTAACCCTGCCGCTTTGGAGAGGTTTGTTTCAAAATCGTCGGTGACGCCTGGCATATCATGCATTTCCCAAAACGCGATGAATTTTGAGTCATCCTCCATGCGATAAAAGAAGTGCTTGGCCCAACCGCCTTGCGGCGAGGGTCCCACTTCAACTTTGACGAGTTCGAACTGCATCACTTCCTCATAGAAGTGATGAATCGCCTGCATATCTTTTGCAGCTAGCGCCAGATGGTGATATCCCATTGCCCTACCCCCTCTATCATTTGCTTTCGATTCGCGGTGTATTGTTTGTTAATCTGCTGTCTTTTGAAAAGTGCTGACTGACTCATCGGTGATAATGCTGTGTTTGCCGCTCGGGTCCAGGCACGCAGACCACGCTTTAACTCGTCCCACCCTAACTTCACTTCCTATCGCTTCCTATCATTTCCTATAACTTCCTGTCGCTTCCTGTCGCTTCCTGTCGCTTCCTGTCGCTTCCTGTCGCTTCCTGTCGCTTCTCAACAGTTTCACCGAAGTCTGGTGCTTTCCACACTTTCATTTAGGCTCACTCCAGACACATTTGTTGTGCGAAGCCTACGGCCCAAAACGCCGCTAACCAGCACCGCAAGCCTTGAGTCGCGAGATTCAAACACCCAGCGCGCCTTGAGTCACACACTCACCTCACGCTTTAGCACCCACCACGATCACGAGGCAGCTCGCGATCATCTCTTTAGGCAACCTTGGCAAACACTTCCGCCCACTCTTCGAGCGCAGTCTCGTGCCCGTGAACCAACTGAATTGTCAGCTCCTGATAACCCGCTTCTTTTAGTCCGATCAGTCGCTCAACCAGTTCATCACGTGTGCCACTCATCGTCGTTGCCTGCACCAGTTCCGGAGTGAGATGCGTCTCATCGGGACGAACAAACATGAGGTGGCCCCGATGGTTGGTGAGATAGCGCGCGTCCTCGGGCTCGTATTGATCATGGGTCGCAAAGTACTGAGACGCAACATTGCTAAGCGGTCCCTCCGGCAGATTACGCCCGCCCATCGCGCCGACCTCATCCGCCAGATTGTGAAACATGACGGCGGTGAGCGGCCCGGCCTCTGCCATCAACTTTTCCTCGTCTCGCTCGTCACCAGCCAGCACAGCGCCCAGGAAAAAGAGGTTGGAATTGAGCGATTCAGCGTCGTTGCCAGCGGCAGTCCAAGCGGTTTTCATTTCATCCAGGCTTGACTCGGCACCCGTCGCTCCAAAATTAAGCCAGCCAGCACCCAGCTCTGCAGTGATTTGCTTGGCCTTGGGACCAAAAGCGGACACCCAAAGTGGGATGTCATCATCAAGATTGATGAGGCCGAGGTCAGGATTCAAAAACGCAATTTTTCTGTCAATGCCTTCAAAATCCCACTCCACCGTCGCCCCAGCTAAAAGCGCTTTGACTCGCTCGATGTAGCGCCGCGTGTCTTTGAGTGAGATTGCGCCAAGCCCCATGGTCCTGCGCGCGGTAAAGCCAGTGCCAACCCCAAAATCGATTCGCCCTGGCGCGATACGATTCAGACTAGCGAGCGCGTTCGCAGCGACCGGCTCAATCCGGTTCGTCGGAACGAGCACACCCGTGCCTAAGCGAATTCGGCTCGTCTCATGCGCGGCAAGCGCCATGCAAACAAAAACATCTGGGTTCAGTAGCTGCGTGTCGTAAAACCACGCCGCATGAAATCCGAGCGCTTCAGCCCGCTTCACCCACTTCCACGAATCCACTTCAGACGCGAACGCTACCGAGTAACGCATGTTCATTCTCCTAAGGCGACATTACTTTGATCATGCCAGCGTCATTACCATCAGGAAACCAGGCATGCGGGCTAGGGCTGGCGGCTCTGATCAAAAATCTCTGGTCAACAGCCATTGATCAGCATGATGCCCGGGCAATCCGCGTAAACCGCGCACAATCTGGTTAGTCAGCGCGCCCATAATCAGGTAGCGGGTAATCAACCACTGCTACGGATTCGACGAAAGGGCCGTTAAACACCATCAACGCCTCATGAACGGGATGGCCTTGGTATCGTCTGAGCGCTGGCGCATCATCGAAGCGCGTTAGCAATACCACATGCCAACTGCGCGATTCCTCGACGACATCGCGACCTACCTCGATCTCAAGCAGCTCTGGGATTTGACCGAACATATCGCGAGCCTGCTGAACAAAGCGCTGAATGTGCGCTTCCGACGTGTCGGGTTTGTACTTGATCATCACCACATGTTTTAGCATCACCTACTCCTGACAAAAGGTGCGACTCGTCAGCTTGCTTGAGGAACGGGCCGGCCACAACTGCCCGCTGTCCGGCGCACTAAAGCGCATGGACTCAATTCGTAATCAGCGATTCGGCCTCATTGATCGACTCCTTGGCATAGCCCGCTGCGCGCTTGTAGTCGCTCATGAGCTCGTCTATCTCCGCTTTGGGTATCACTTGGCTGATGTCCTCAAACTCACCGTTGCATCGGTCATCAACCAGGCCGAGTAATGCAAACGGACCTGCGCTCCGGTTGCGAAGCACCAGCGCTGAAATTGGCTCGCACAAAGCCGCGTCGAAAGCGCTAAACGCCGCTTCGTAGTCACCATGTTTGAGCAGCATGGCGCCGAGCGTTCTCGCGTCCACAATCGCCTGGCTCGCGCCATTCGATCCGGTTGGATACATTGCGTGGGCCGCATCGCCCATCAGCGCTACTCGCCCATTCACCCAGGTCTCGATGGGATCTCGGTCAATCATGGGGTATTCAAAGATGCTTGGAGCCTCACGAATTAGCGATGGCACATCGAGCCAGGCGTATTGCCAATCCTTAAAGTGAGCAAGCACGACTTCTGTCTCAACCGACCGATTCCAGTCCGCTTTGCTCCACTCGTCCTTGTTAGCGACCGTAACCTCTGCGATCCAGTTCAATTCAAGGAGCCCGGTTGCCGGGTCTGGCTGTGATATCGGGTAACACACAAAGCGCTGATTGAGAGAGCCAATCCCGACAAACGATGCGCCGGTTCGAATGGGTTTTGCCCGCGTCACACCGCGCCACATGATGGCGCCGCCCCAATGCACGTCGCCCTCGCTTGGATTCATGAGCTGACGCAGTCGAGAACGGATACCATCAGCGCCAATCAGCGCATCTGCCTCGAACGTTTTGGTGTAGCGACCGGTTAGTACCGAAACAGTCACTCCTTGGCCATTCTGAACGTAGTCGAGTACCTGGTGCCCCGTTTTCACGGCATCGGGCCCTAGCCGGTCGAAGACCTGCTTAAGCAATAACATCTGCAAGCGACCGCGGTGCACTGAGAATTGCGGCCAACGATAGCCAGCATCGATGCCTCGAGGCTCGGCATAGATTTCGCGACCATTTCGACCAAGCAAAGCCCATTCTCGACAGGGAATGCCAATGTCTCCCAATGCCGCATCGTCGATGCCAAGGTCATAGAGTTCCCTGACGGCGTTGGGTTGGATATTAATACCTACCCCGAGCGGGCCAAGCGTGGGCGCTTGTTCTAGCACCACACACGGCACCCCGATTTGGTGAAGGGTTAGCGCGAGCGTCAATCCTCCTATGCCTGCACCAACAATAATGATGGAAGGGTTCGCCGCTACATTAGCCGTGATCGATGATGATGTTTCGCCTGCCACTCAAACTGCCTCTCAACAATATTCCAATGATACACCTGCCCCAGTTCCAATAATGCAAGCGCACCTTACCGCCTCTGCCGCGAGGCGAGGTAGTAGCCAGCGACCAACCTTGGAATAACAATTTCTCGTATAGAAGGTATTCAGGACCAAACACTGCTCATGTTGATATCTCGCCTACTGATAGCTCTATCCCTGCTTACTCTTACTTGCTCGGCAAACGCCAAACCAAACGGGGGCACTGCCAGTGACTTTTCCATTGAGGGCCGCTGGCTCACCCATCAGTCAATAGTTCGTGTGGAAGGATGCGAGTCCGGGATTTGCGGGTTTGTGGAAAGCCTCCGGCTACCGGAGGAGATTGACCAGACCACCTTACTAGATGTCAAAAACAAGGACCGCTCACTTCAGGACCGGCGCATCATTGGTCTCAATCTTTTTTCACGCTTTGATTCGATCACCCCTGGCAAATCCGAGTATTTGAAAGGGAGGGTCTACCACCCTGACCATGGGCGATTCTACAAAGCCAATTTGCGATTACTCGAGTCAGGGCAACTCGAGATCGAAGGTTGCGTCTTCGCTTTCTGCCAACAAGAGGCGTGGGTGCGGCTCCCTCCTTGCACGCCCGAGGGGTGCCCATCGACCCCATAAGTCGTTCCTCGCCGAAAAAAAGCGACGCCTGCGCTAGCGCGCGGTCAGATGAAACAAGTAGGTTTCTTCGACGCTCTCATTCATGGGGCGACGACCATATTTCTGTTCCCAGGCCTCGGCAAATCGCTCAAAGTGCTGAGGAGCTCTGATGCGTTCGGCTCTTAGTTCAAACACCGCACCCTCAGACTGCAACCGGACGGCATCGTTAGACTCAATATGCTCGACCCACGTGGCATAGTTATCCCCCGCAAATACGTGCAAATTTCCATCAATCTCTACCGTCCACAGATTGACCGAGTAGGGCCCATCAGGACCATTTGTCTCGAGCTGGATAATCTCGTCCCGCGCGACAGGTCCCCAAGCACCAGGAATAGCCGTCACCTGACCCTCTAGCGCGCCGCCAGCGATCGGCAACGCCTCGCTACATCCAACAGTAATACCAATGCAAACCATGAGGGCTAAGCGATTCCATTTCAAAGCGTTGAGCAAAGCGATGCCTCCAAGCGATCCGTTAATGACAGGCGTGGTCCAAATTATCGCGAACCACTCGATGAGATCGCAAGCGTAATGCAAAAGCGTGCTCGCAAGCCATTGACTGCTAGCGGCTATCGACTCGCTGACTTAACCCTCGTGACTGGGAATTGTTTTCCGAGCTAGCAAGCCGCTTCGCGACCTGGCGTCCTAGCTGGCTACTTCCTTAACTGATAGTTTCTCCTCAAAAGATTTACGCCATCCCTCTCAAAAACACTAAGGGCGTACAGACTATTTTATGTTCGCCATCTTTCGGCGCCGCACAAGTGTTACGCTGTGGTTTCTACACTCTAAGGGTTAATCACCACACGTCCGATTAGTCAGCATTTTCGCCTGGTGCTGGCGCTTGTTTGCCTAGTTCATGTTGGGTTCACCCACTGTTGCGATCCTGGAGATACGAGATCGCGAGAGAGAAGTCTGGGTAGCCGGAGAAGTTCGCGCAAATCGGCATGGGGTTGCGCGATCATTGGGTTGAAGAGTTTGGTCCTCCAAGGATATATTTTTACGTTCCGTGAAGTTAGGCTCACGATTTGTCCACTCCACTCGTGCGCGCTCGAGAGTGACGGAGACCAGAATTGCCATGTCATTGATTACCCACATACAGACCGTGATTCGTCCTCAGCTAACCCTTTTCATCCAGGTGATGGGTTTGCTCCTGCTGGCGTCGTGCGGGGGCGGAGGAAGCAGCAGCGAGCCAGTCAACAGTCCAGCGAGTAGCAGTACCCCCCCTAGCGGCAGTGCCGGTTCAACGGGTTCGAACAGCCAAACGACCAATTCCACCGATACCACTAGTACAGGGACGGGAAGCAGCGGAAACGATCAGGACAATGATCAGTCACAGACATCGAATGCTGATTCCTCAACCCTGTTCGAGACAGACAGTGAGATGAACATCAGGCTGCAAGCGGCCCAGCAAACAGACCAGGCCGCGTCCGGCCAGCAAAGCTTTATGAGCCCCCACGTCCAACCTATTTTGGCCGTGGGAAATCGGGTCTATGTCACCAACACGCCATCGAGCACTGTCGATGTTGTGGATGCGGAAGAAGGTACTGTTACTGGATCCATCCCGGTAGGCCTAGAACCCATCGCGCTAGCGCTGAAGCCTGACAAGAGCGAGTTATGGGTCAGCAATCATCTATCTGACTCGGTCAACGTCATTGACCTTGATCCCGGTTCACCCACTTTTCACCAAGTCATCGGCCTGATCGACGCATCCAGCTACCAAGAAGCGGATCGTTACTTTGATGAGCCTGCGGGTATTGCCTTTGCGAGCAACGCCAAAGCCTATGTGGCGCTGTCACAAGAAAACCAAATCGCGGTTATTGATGCCGCTCGCCTTAAGATCACCAAAACCATTGCTGTACCCGCGCAAGACCCAAGAGCGATTACGGTTTTCGAAGACAAGCTGTTCGTGTTGCCTTTCGAATCGAACAACCAGACGCAGCTGTCCGGGTGCTTACCTTCGAAAATCGACGGCGAGCGTTGTACCTTCGATGCCATCGAGCATGTCTTTACGAACAATAATGTTCTATCGCTGAACTACGTCGCAGACATCGTTAAAAACCCCGAACTACCAGACCGTGATCTCCTCGTTTATGACACAAGTAGCGAGCAGTTAATGGAGACCGTTGAGGGATTGGGCACGCTGTTATACGGCATCACCGTGACAGAGAGTGGGCAGGTCGTGATCGCCCAAACGGACGCCCGAAACGATGCCAATGGTTTGGCAGGCTCAGCGGGCCACGGCCTCGCAGAACTCGAGAACCGACCTTTTCTCAATCAGTTGAGCATGGTGCTTTGCGGAACGGATGACCCATGCAATACCCAAGCATCCCGGATCCAATTGGAATCGCCACCGCCCGACCAACTGAGTGATGGAAGCGCGCTTGCGACGCCTTATTCAGTAGTCGCAATACCCGATACCTCCTGGATTGCCGGCACTGCCGCCGGCTCAGACGAAGTGTTTATTGTTGATGCTAGCCAGCAAACACTGCTGAGTCGCCATTCGGTTGGCGCCACGCCACGAGGTATCACGAGCCTCACACTGGCAGGCAAACCTTCGCTATGGACTTACAATGCGGTGGACAATTCGGTCTCGCGACTCAGTATTGAAGAAAATGCGTCGCTCACTCGTGTACAGACGATTGCATTGCAGGATCCGAGACCCGAAACGCTCAAACAGGGATGGCATTTGTTCGAGTCCGCGCGCACCTCAACCACTGGAACCTTTTCCTGCTCGAGCTGCCATGTTGACGGACACACCGACCAACTAATCTGGGTGCTCGATACCCCAAAATGTGATGTTGCGGGTTGCGATCAAATACAGCCTCGCCTGACCATGCCCATGCGTGGGC
>CAJXDD010000133.1:0-7983 GCA_913052075.1 uncultured Gammaproteobacteria bacterium | reverse complement strand
TCATAATGCTGAGGTCGGTGGTTCAAGCCCACCCGTAGCTACCACCCCCCCCCTCTCTTTCCTGAGTCCTGTCTTCGACCTTAGTCATCGAAGCACTTAAGGACTCTCGTTTTCTGATCAAATTGTGAAGGCATTATCAGAACTCGGCAGCATCGAAAGTAACTAGAAAAAAGCCCAAATTTGACTAATTTTGTCAAAGCAATGGCTCATCTAAGGATTCTAGAACAGACATTTAAAATCTCATAGGGAAAATAAAGTTTACCTAAAGATTACAGACCAAAAAGCGATGGAAAAAGAAAAGTTTTCGGTGCCCCGAGTTTCCACTGATTTACCAGACGAATTCCAAGGTCTGGACTATGTGTCCCTAGAAGACGGACAGTTTGAAGTTGAGATTGGGGGCAGGAGGTACAGAAGCGATAAATTTAGCCCGAACATCAGAGCCGAGGTGCGCGCTTTGATTAATCAAAGGAGGAAGCTTCAGTTCTTGCGGGATTCAACTCAACAAGCGATGGGAATGATCCGCAGGCTCGAGCAAGATTTGGAACAAAAGCTCAGAACTAAGCAATGACGCGATACAAACGAGGCTAAGGCCAATAGTCGATGGAGAGGAGCAAATTTCTCGGCAGGGACTTTTTGGAATGGGCGAACCACTGGTACGAAGATGGTCTTCTCAATGATTGTTCGCGAGTCGAGGAACTTGAGGACTTTATTCCGCTTCTTGCTCGACCAGGATTTGCGAACATCGAACTTGGGTTGCTTGAACACCTAGCAGAACATGTAAGCGCCAAAGGAGTGAATGTAGTAAGGGAGACGGGCCCGAAGGTTGGAAGCGACGCGATTCGCGCAGCCTATATTCAGGGTCAAGCGGGTACAGCGTCGAGATTAAAGGTAGTGGCGAGGTTAGGCGCACTCGAGAACAATGTAGTATTTGCAAAACATCACAAAATTGGCTCGAAAGAGTTTCTGACGCGGTATTTTTTGGCGAGGGTCTCATCGCGGGTCAGAGAGATGACGCTAGTGATAGGGCGTCGTCTCTGGGAGGGGATAGAAGGGAACCAATTTGCTACTTCAAGCGCAAGTTCGATGTGGCGTTTCAAGGGGCGGAATCCAGAATCTTTTGCTCAATTGCCAGAAGTCAACGAGGGAACCACATCAGTTGGATCTATAGGAACAGCGGCCCAAAGCGCTGAGATGCTTAGCTATCTGGAGGAATTTTTCGAAAATCAAAAAGGTGAAGTTGCGGTTTCCTTCAGATCGAGCATAGTTCCTCCGGTCTGTGACCTCATAGTCGATTCTTTGCATCAAGGACGGTTCGTTTCTCTTGCAGAAGTTTCTGAGCAGTTGAATATGTCTGTTTCTACTTTGTCTCGTAGATTAGCCGATGACGGGCATAGCTTTAGTCGATTACGAAGACTAATGAGTATGAGTGAGGGTGCAATAAGGCTAAATGAAGGCTCGAGCATGCTGGAGGTGAGCGATTCCCTAGGCCTAAAAAATCAGAGCACTTTTAGTCGAATGTTTGCGAGCCAATTTGGGTTGTCGCTGCGGCAATTCGTTTCGATGTTGGACTGATCGAGTAAGGATCGAAGTTATTCGGTTTGAGAAATTGCGCCTCTGGACAATTTAAGACTTAAACGGATGTGTCTAGCGCGCTAGACACCATCGTAAATGAACCTCAAAGCGCGTAGAGAATTGAGTTCCAATCCTCAGAAAAACGGCTAATGCGAGCTAGCGTGGACCGATCAAAGTTCGCGGCGTATTTGCCAGCATGACCTGTTGTCTATTCTTTGGTAAAGACGTTGAAATCAAAGGCTACCCCTTTCAGCGCTGGGTAAGGAGTGCATCGCCGGCAGACTATGGGCACACCACTAAAACCCCTAGCCTTGCTCAATTACAAACGGTCCTGAAGAGAACCTGGAACGGGAGTGTTTCATAACCAGCTCAGAATCATCCTCTGACACCGGCTTTAGCATGCTGCGCGAGCTTCTTAAAGAGGTCGTGAAACACAACGTCGCGATGAACGTAGTAGGCCTGGCGAATGAGATGCCGATTCTTGTTATAGCTGAAGGTGCGGTCTTCCTGAGCAATCGGTGAATGGACGAGCTGGGAGGGGACCCATTTTTCATTAATCAGCCAAGCGATGGTCGATATGTCCCATACCACTTTTGACCAGCCGGCACCGCGCCTGGCTGGATAGTCGCGCACTATCGCATGCAGAAAGTCACCAATGCGACTGCCTCTCACGCTCACTTCGAGCTCCTCTGGTGACGTGATCAGGTGAGACGAAACACCCATGCATGGGACATGAACAAGCGGAACGCCCGAATCAAAAATAACTCTCGCTGCCGGTATATCCTGCATGTGGTTGAATTCAGCCGTGTCTGGCCACCAGCTGGCATGGCTGCCGAGCCAAACCACCACGATCTCGTCGATGATGTCGGGTGCCTGCAGAATCGCTGAGGCAACGTTGGTGATCGCGCCAATGCAAACCACATACAACAAGCCTGGCTGACGCGCTCGCTCGATCAAGTCTCGAACCGCATCGCTGTCAGCTGCAGGCTGCCCATGACCAGGTAAGAAGTCGGCTGATCCCTTGAAGACAGGGGTGGTTACTGGCGTATCCATCAGACTCAACACTCTATGAATTTCAGCGTAACTTTGTTCCATTCCATCCTTCGGGGAGGTGGAGCCGGGATGCCAGTCAGCCCAAAAGGGTGCCGCGTAAATGGCTTCTAGACTCAATCGCTCGGGGGACAAAAGCGCCCAGACGAGTGCAAATTGATCATCGATTTCATTGGCTGTGTCCGTATCAAGCACCATACGAACGGTGCCAGTTGGAGATCGCAGCCGACTGATGCGAGTGGTGTCGTCCAAGGCGTTTTTCCTGCTTACGGGCGTTGCAGAATATCCAAAGGATTTAGCCGTTGTCTAACGGGTAACTTTGAGCTCGAACCAGTTGATGACTAAAGGACCTTACGGTCCGATCGGCCAATCATAGAGTGCGAACCTTTTCGCCCGAGGAACTCCAGATCTCCGGGTGCGTCTCTAGTACGGGGTATGAGTGCTGGTCTTAAAATAGCGTGTAAATAAAGGGCGCTACGGCTGAGCCTTCAGTCAACACGATCAGAGATCCAAACAACAACAGCACCAGGATAATGGGTGCCATCCAGAGCTTTTTTCTCTCTACAAGAAACCCAAGTAGGTCTTTAATCAATTCCATCATCAGTACGGTCTCTCAAAGTGGTCGCGGGGCCTCGCCTGACTCGGCTTGCGATAGCTATCAACGGTGGATGGCTTCCTCCCAAGAATATCTCGTCTAACGAGCCACATGATGATGCTCGCCGGTAAAAAAAGGCCGAAGAAGATAATAAACAGAAGAATCCGAGTATTGATGAAACCGAGAAACGTGCCCAGTTTGATAAAGAGACTGTGAAGGGGGCGCAGTGCGGAGGGCGCGAGCAAAGCAAGCAGCGCAGTGGCAGTGCTGACCACAAAGGGCCACACGAATATCGACTGATTAAAAAGCCAGGGCATGAGGCCAGCAAAGATCAAGACTACAAGCAATGAAAAGACCAATCCAAAAGAACGGATTTCTTTCAGCGTTGCGACAGGCTTGGTAGGTGTGTTCATCGATGGCGCCTAATCGAGCTCGAACTGGCGAGCTAGTACGTTGGTTGATGGTTGGTCCTCTTTCTTCAGTAGGTAATTGCCAATGACCAGCCGATCGATCCCGGTATTCATAAAGCAGTGATACGCGTCCTCCGGGCGATAAACAATCGGCTCGCCCCGAACATTGAATGACGTGTTGATGAGTACAGGGCAGCCAGTGATGGCCTCGAACTCTATTAGTAATTGATGAAAACGTGGGTTGGTATCTGCGTCGACGGTTTGCACTCTGGCCGAATAGTCCACGTGGGTGACGGCTGGAATAGTGGAGCGAGTCTGTTTCAATAGATCGATACCAAACGCTGCTTCGGCGGCGGGAGCCGTTGTCCGCTGGTGGTCGGCCACGGTCGCAACCAGCATCATGTAGGGGCTCTCTCTTTCAAGCTCGAACCAATCTGCCGCGCGCTCTTTTAACACCGCTGGCGCAAACGGACGGAAGGATTCACGCTGCTTCACTTTAAGGTTGAGCGTAGTCTGCATATGAGGGCTTCGAGGGTCCGCTAGGATGGATCGTGCGCCCAGCGCCCTCGGGCCAAACTCCATCGCGTCACTAAACCAGCCAATCACCTGGCCCTCGCTGATCTCTTTCGCAACGAGTGGTAGCAAAGTATCGTCATCATGCTTTGTGTAGACAGCTTTTAAATCACCAAGCGCGTTAGCACTGGCGTCATTCGAAAAACTAGGGCCCAGATAAGCGCCTCGCATTGGGTCCTGCTCGCTGGGTGCTCGGTGATTACCCAGATACTCGTAATGCGTCGCAAGGGCGGCGCCAAGTGCGCCACCGGCATCACCCGATGCAGGTTGAATCCAGATGTCGTCAAATGGCCCTTCTCGCAGCAGTCGGCCATTGGCTACACAGTTCAGCGCAACTCCTCCGGCCAAACAAAGACGGGTTTGCTGAAGCTCGCTCGCGATCGTGCGCGCAAGCTTCAAGACAATCTCTTCTGTGACCACCTGAATCGATGCCGCAATGTCCATCTCTTTTTGCGTAATTTCTGATTCTGGTTCTCTGGCTGGGCCATCGAATAGCTTGCAGAAGCGCTGATTGATCATCCTGAGCCCGGCCGGAAAATCAAAGTAATCGAGGTTCAAGCGGAAGGTCCCATCCGGTTTGACATCAATTAGTTCTTCATAAATACGTGTCACATAACGAGGCGTGCCATAGGGCGCAAGGCCCATCAACTTGTATTCACCAGAGTTCACTTTGAAGCCGGCGTATTGGGTAAACGCGGAATACAGTAATCCTAGCGAGTGAGGGAAGTGGATTTCCCACTGTGGCGCGAGTGCGTTGCCTTTGCCCACCCAGACACTGGTGGTGGCCCATTCCCCCACGCCATCCATGCACAGTACCGCTGCCTCCTCAAAAGGGCTTGGGTAAAAGGCCGACGCGGCATGGGAGTGATGATGCTCACCGAAAAGCAGGAGGGGCAGCTCTTTTTGGGGTAGTTGGCTGAGGGCGGAGAGTTCACGCCGAATCACCGTTTTCAGAAATAACTTTTCTTTAAGCCAGATGGGCATCGCCGCCAAGAATGAACGAAACCCCCGGGGAGCGTAACTGAAGTAAGTCTCAAGTAAGCGCTCAAACTTAATGAACGGTTTGTCATAAAAGGTCACGTGAGTCACATCAGTGAGCGTTACCCCGGCCTCGTCTAAACAAGACAAGATGGCTTGAGTGGGGAAGCTGGCATCGTGTTTGATGCGGGAAAATCGTTCCTCTTGGGCAGCGGCTATAATGTGGCCGTCTCGGACAATGGTTGCTGCGCTATCGTGATAAAACGCGGACACTCCCAAAACTATCGATGGTTTAGTCATATAGGGTTACGACCATTGGTATTCGCTTCCTACTACCCGGACTACAGTAGCGGGTGGTGCTTGTGAGCCTGCGGTCATTCTCGATCAAAGAGGCCGCTTACACGTTGATTGCGGTGCTGGTTGTGCCGCTCGCGTTTTTTTTGCTCCTCGAGGCATCACTCCGATGGCTGAATATTGGCCAAGACTTCGGCTATTTTCGCCACATTGAAATCGAAGGTGAGCCGTTTTTACAGGAAAACCCTGTATTTGCGCATCAATTCTACGCGCCTGAGCTTAACATCGGACCGCTCTACAACACATTTGCGGCTAATCCCAACGTCGATGATCTCCGCGTCTATTTGCTGGGTGGATCGGCTGCCATGGGGTTTCCGCACCGTAATCATGGTTTGGATCGTCTGCTGGCGACCCGGCTGAAGGTGGCTTTGCCGAACAAACAGATCGAAGTCATCAACACGGCGATGACGGCAGTGAACTCTCATGTGATTTACGAAGTGGCGAAGGCCATTCCGGAATCGCCGGGTCAGTTCGCCGTGATTTTGTTGGGTAACAATGAAGTCGTTGGCCCTTATGGGCCAGGGACATTTAATCAAACCGCGCTCACTAGTATGACCAGCATTCGGACGGTTCAGGCGATGAAGCGCACCCGGATTTGGCAGTTGATTGCTGGCGCTGTCGCCCGCCTTTCAGCGCCGCAGGCCCGCGATGCGCTCGAGTGGCAAGGTATGGCGATGTTCACTGAGCAACTTGTTCAGCGCGATGATCCCAGGCTGCAAGCGGTGTACGGCCATTTTGAAACGAATTTGATCGATACGATTGGCCTTTTGCGGGCCAAGGGTATCCACGTGCTATTGGCCACTGTTCCCGTGAACCTTCGAGACCAAGCACCATTTGCATCGATCCACGACCGTCCGCTTCAAAGTCCCGATCAATTGGAATGGCAGGCCGCTGTGCAGCGCGGGGCGAAGGCTCAGGCCGAGAGTGACTGGCAGTTGGCCGAGATTGCGTATCGCGAAGCACTCGCGCTGAGTCCGGACTATGCCGAAACCCACTTCCAGCTTGCTCAAGTGTTCGAGGCGCAAGCCCGCTTGGATCAGGCCAAAAATCATTACCGATTGGCTCGCGACCTAGACGCGCTACGATTCCGGGCTGATTCGACCATTAATCAGGTGATTCGAGAGGTGGCCGATCAATTCAGCCAAGACGGTGTCACGTTGATCGATGCGGCAGAGGCGTTTGAATCGGAAAGTTTGCCCCATCAGCCAGGTTGGAACTTGTTGCTGGAGCACGTTCACTATGATTTCTCAGGGAATGCGGTGCTGGCGAATGCGTTTGGCAACGCAATCTTAGATCGATTGGACGTGAGTGCGAGTTCGGACCACCTGGATTCTGAGCAACTCGCAAGTTTAGTGGGGTTCCCGAATTACGAGACGCTTGAGAATCTGAAGATGGTGGCCGCGCTTGCGAACAAGCCACCCTTCACCGGGCAGAGCAACTATGAAGATTTGAAGCAGTTTTTGTTTTCTCGCGCGGGCGAATTAGAAACTGAACTCGGAACATTAAAAACACTCATTCAAAAGCGGCGCACCGTATTGGATTCACCAGCGATCGATTGGCGATTCTTTTTTGAGGTTGCGGTCTTGGCTGAGCGTCAGGGAAACGCGAAAGTGGCGAGGCGATTTTTTGAGCAGGCGATTGATCTTTACCCGCACAACAGAGAGACGCAGATGAACCTTGCGCGGCTGTTGAGCGCTGAATCCGAGTGGGAGATGGCTAAAGCTTATTTGGAGCGGTCGCTTCACTACACGAGAGGCGATCGTTCCCAGATCGCAGAGACACTAGGTTGGCTGGGTTCAGTGCATTTGCAATTGGGAGAGATGGCTAAGGGGAAGGCGCGGCTTGAACAAGTTGTCGATCAATACCAAGACCAGATTGATGACGTGCTTCGAGCTTACGCAACCCTTGTGCGTGCTGCTAGAGCGGCTAATGATCAAAAGGCTGTCGCGGGGTATATCGAGGAAACACTCCAATATGCGGATGGGCTTTTGCAGCGTGGGCAAGACGGAGGTTATCCAAGGTTGTCCATGCGCGTGGCGCAAATTCTGCGGTTGGGTGGGGAACCCGAAGCGGCGGACGCGTGGTACCCGGCAGGGTGACGCGCCAGTTATTGTCATACGAGCGGCGGACCTCGCTCGTGCTAATCAGCTTCTGGAACTGTTTAGTGGATCACTGAGTGCGCGCTTTGAAAGGAGCGCACTAGGCGACGTCAGCTAAAACGATTGGCCTGCGTCATTGATTAGGATTCGCTCAAAACCGCATGGAATAATTCGAGCGCAGCCTCAGTGAAGGCGAGCATGTTTTCTGCTCGGTCAATTGAGCCGGTCTCAAATTTAATAGAGCGACTGATCGGACCGCTAATCCCGATTACGCTGACGCCCGCACCGCCTCCATACGGCGATCCGGCGGGGCCTGCCGCCCCAAGCTCTGCAATTCCCCAGGTTGTGCCCA
>CAJXDD010000132.1:0-7997 GCA_913052075.1 uncultured Gammaproteobacteria bacterium | reverse complement strand
AATTTGCCCAATCGTGCATAACGTCTCGCCTCTGCTCAAAAAGATCAGACCTTTGATATGCATCAATTAAGTGAGACCCAGATGAGTGCCCTAAGGCTTTCTCCAGCAAGTGCTCCGGGTATTGAGTTGTCTCGGCAGCCCACTGCCTAAACGAACTTCTGAGGCCATGGACTGTGTAGTTACCCGCATATCGTTTCAGCTGCTTGGAAACCGCTGTATCGGACAAGGGTTTGCCACCAAAAACGTATTCTCCATCACTGAAGGCCGATCTGATCTTCAAAATCTGGATTGCGGGCTCTGACAAAGGGACTGCCAAGCTTCTACGCTCCTTTTTCCGATCGCTGGGGATGATCCAACGGTTACTAGCGAAATCAACCTCTTCCCACCTAGCGCCTCTGGCTTCTCCAGACCTCACCGCTGTAAGGATGAGAAACAACAAGATCTGAGAAGAAAGTGCGTCGGTAGCTCGCAAGCGCTGGCAAAGCTCCGGGATCTGCGAGACTGGAACAGCTGAGAAGTGACTGACAGGGCTTATTTTTGCTGGAGAGGGAAATACCCTCTCCAAGTTATTCTTCCACCGTGCAGGATTGTCGGCGGATCGATACCCGTGGACGATTGTCCAGTCTAAGATCGCTTCCAATCTTTGCCTGATGCGCGTTGCAGTTTCTGTCTTTTGATGCCAGATAGGCTGTAGGACGGACTCAATGGCTGATAAGTCGACTTCTGACGGCAGGTAATCGCCGATTTTAGGGAAAACATACGTCTCAAGCGTGTTAGTCCACTGCTGAGCATGCTTCTTGTTGGTCCACTCTGGACGCTTCGCTTCGATGTATGCAAGGGCGCTTTCCCTTAGGGTTGGGACATCCATATCCTGCCTCTGGGACTTGAGAGATCTGACGGGCAACCCGTCAAGCAACTGCGTCCTGAGCTCCGCAGCCACCTTCCTAGCCTCTGAAAGGCTCCGACTGGGGTATGAGCCAAGCCCTAGCTCTTTTACACGGCCCTTTAGCTTGTATCGGAAGACCCAAGAAGCTCGTTGGCCCTTCTTCCTAAGGTAAAGATTACCGCCGTCCGAGTGGTTTCCGTCTGCTAATCCAGCTATTCCTCTGACCGTTAGGCGATTTATTGCGACCACTGACCACCTCCATTCATTCTTACCCTTTTTCTTACCCTTGGGTAAGAATTAGATTGTATTAAGATGTACAGTATAGGACGCTTATCGAATATATATTATTGTTTTATATATAATTTATGTATTGTAAGGAACGGTAATGAACAAAGGTTACGGGGACTGTCCCTCCGCCACTTGTCAAGAAAAAACAAAGCTTCCCAGCCGTTTTTCCAGTTCTGCCCTCATTTATGCCCTCATTAAGTTGACTACTAGTCGACTTGGTGCGAACCACCAAAGGGCTTTCGTTTCCAGCTTAACTCCATTTTCGGCCTAGCTAAGCCCCACCCCCGGGTACCCCCCACTTCACCAGATGGGACTCCTAGTATTGATAGGTATTACCAACGTGGACTGGTGAAGTGCCTACGGGCTATATTCTTGTCTTAGTCGGTGCCGAGCGCAGAGAAGCTTTACTGAATGTCATTAGATCAATCGCTTCTTCAATTGAAAAAATATATGCAAAAGAAGCGGCTTCGGAATTAGTATGAAACACATGTTTTTTGTATTTGTAATATGCTTTGCAAGTACCGTAAACGGCGAAAACTTTACTCTCGATGTCGATGGAGATGGTGAGGCAACTCCACTCACCGATGGTCTACTTATTATTCGTCATCAGTTTGGCTTCACCGGTGATGCTCTCGTTACTGGGGCTGTGTCGGAGGACAGTACTCGGTTTCTGCCAGCGGCCATTTCAGACTATTTATCGAAGAATTCGAGCAACCTAGACATCGACGGCGATGGCGAAAGTAAACCGTTGAGCGACGGATTACTGGTTATTCGATACCTTTTTGGCTTCCAAGGCCAGTCGCTTACTTCGGGAGCGATCGCCCCAGGGGCCAGTAGCGATAACAATGATCTTATAGTGCAAAAATTATCCAGCCTTCTTCCACCACCTGCCCGAGTGCAATTCAACATCGAGCTGCACGAAAGCCTACCCCAAACTTGGGTTTCTGAATTTCACGACATGTTTGAGGTTTTCGACGCCGTTTTCCCAGCGTTAAAAACATCTTGGGCTCCGGAGGTGGATATTTATGCTTGGGTTGACTCCGCCGACAAACCTTTTTCGGATAAAATCGGCGACATCGGAGGAGCTGGCATCAACGGAAGAACGGACCCTGTCACTGGAGAGTTCCGACTTCTAATGATTCTGGAAATACCCTCGGATGAATTTAAATTTTCAGCAGATCACCGATTCTCAGTGATAGCCCATGAGTACTTTCACATCTATCAAATATCTTTATCGGAAAGTTTCTTTGACGGAAATATCAAATGGCTTATTGAAGGCGGCGCTGCAACTCTTGAATCTCTTTATATGCAGGAGTATTTCGACGTTTCATATTGGTCGCAACAAGAGGGAGCTTTGAATTCAGCAGTATTGACCGATCCAACAATTTTCGAGAATTACGAGACATCTGCCTGTTGTGACACGAATTATGGGTCATCAGTTTTCATGGTGCTAGTTTTGGCAAAAGAACTCGAAAAACAAGGCATGAGCGAAGCCACTGCATTTAGGAAAATTTTTCGCGAATACTGGCTTAACAACCCGAGCGCAGGACAGGGTAATCGCGAGCAAGTCTTTGCTGAGGTCTTTAATATGTCAATTGAGGACTACTACAAAGCATTAGAAAGCTACGAACTTGATTACCAGTTAGTTTTACCAAGCACCGAGTTGAAGTTATCAGATATTTTTCAGACGACCGATTGATCAAGTCCAGAATTAATACAATAAAGATCGCGACTGAAAAGCGGTGCTACTACACCAACGGAAAGCCTAAGGTACAAGGTAAAGGTATAGAAAATTCAAATTGATGAAGCTTCTGTCCCTCCGCCACCTATTCTTCTATCCTTCTGTTTTAATTACGAATTAATTCTTCACAACACTTCTATATACGTTTCTATACACGTTCATAGAATATTTCGCGAGTTAAGTCATAGCGCAAGCCAGCTATGTCCACCGTATTATTATCGCTGACAATTATGCGCAAAGTCTTATGAGACAGTTCGCTCAAGCCCTCCTGCTAACCACTCTTACTCTAATTCCTTTTCTGAGCCACTCCGCTTGGGAAGTAAAAAAACTCATACAATCTGATCAGGATACGCTCACGCTAACCGGCAGCGGCTCTGAGCTCGAAATTCCAACCAACCAGCTAAGACAGATTAATCTTATCTTCCAGAGAATGTGCGCTAGAGCGGAGCAATCCGGTAGCTTTTGGATTGAGACGGGTACCACACCAAATGCATCTGCTAGAGGTCTGGGAAGTAACCGAATCACGGTCAATTTTGCAATGATTTCGCTTATTGGCGATGACGACTCACAGTGGGCTGCCCTGCTTGGACATGAGCTAGCCCATCTGAAACTAAAGCACTCCAAAAAGGGACTTAAGAGAAAAATTCCTTTAGCGCTTGCCCAAGGGTTAATAAATGAAAAAATTGAAAATAGAGCGATTAGCACGCTGCTTGGAATAACGACCCAAGCGATTGACGCTAACTATAGTCAGGATCAAGAAAATGACAGCGACTACCTGGGAGCTATTTGGGCAGTAGAGGCTGGTTATTCTCCTTGGGGCGCAGCAGAACTACATCAAAAGTTATTAGCTATAAAACCAGGAGACAACTATCCCGATTTTCTAAAATCACACCCCTCAAGTGAGAAGAGAATCGAAAAGCTAAGCAGGCTGGCCGAGAGGCTTGAAACTGAACAATAGAACCTAGGCTTAACTGCTGGCACTCTTTCTGAGATATAAGCCTCAATCTCTTCAGCACTATTTCTTGTGGCCTCCGGGCCTACTGCTCCGTTAACTGAGGAGTCACCTGAGAATCCAAATAGGTATCTAATCAGCAGTAGACCATCGGTCAGCGGCTTTGATTCGCCATCTCCATCAATATCAAGCTCGCTAGAAGCTTCTTCAAGGTAACTTGAAATTTCCTCTGCAGAAGTGCGCGCGCCGTCTTCAGTAGCTCCACTGACTAAAGAGGCACCGGAGAACCCAAAAATCTGAAAATCCACACCATTCAAACCCACTCGACCAAGTAACTACCAATTTGGTCACTCACAAAACAAGATTGCCAGTGGTTCTCTGACATTACTGCACTTTACAGGTCGCAAGAGTGGCCGGCGCTGCACAACACCGCTTAGCTATGTAGGGAAACGAGATACCGTTTGGCTATTGTCAGCTAACAGCACCCGCTGGTGGATGAACCTGCGCGGCGGCGACGCACCCGTTGCATTGGAAATTGCAAGAACAACCTACACCGGTAAGGCACGCCTCTGGGAGACAGACAATACGGAATTACGAGATCGCGTGCGAGGATATCTTAGCGCCCTTCCACGGGACGCCAAAGTCTATGGCATCAAGCTTGACGACAATAGATTGCCCGATGAGGCCAGCCTGATAAGAGCCGCACCACAACTGATCTTCGTGGAAATCCAACTAGACTCTCAGGCTGATTAACCGTTATCAATATCGTGCGAAACAGCAAATCTCCGATATTCAAACCAATTCTGGAGCCTTATGCCACGCCTTAGCCCGATAAGACTCAGAAGGGTTGACACTACCTGGCGTCAGATCTCAATGCGAAAAATAGCTCGCTTCATCTCATCAGCCGCATACAAAAAACCATCATGCACAACCAATCCGTTGAATATCATCGATGGTGGCTGCTCAGGTGTTGCTGGTGGGCTTCCAGCACTCAGCGTCGCGACCGTCATCGTTGACCCACCGGTGACTAATTTGATTTTCCCTGTACTGCCTTCAAACACGTAAATGGAGCCTTTGTGTACAGCTAAACCTTCAGGGGTAGTCAAACCATCCACTAGGACCTCTGTCGTGCCATTCTCCAGAACCCGAAGAACCTGCCCTCTAACCGTATCGGATACCAACAGTCCATCTTCGAACGCCTGCACGTGTGTGGGTCCGTCAAACTCATCGCTCAATACTGAATGGAAAGTACCATCTTTGTTGAAAAGCGATACAGTGGAGTCTGAGTGCTGTGCTACCGCAAAATAATCGCCAAACGGTGCAGCGGACACGGGAATGCCCAAACCCTTAATACTCTGGATTATTTCACCAGTACTGGGATCGAGTACTTTGACAGTATTGTCGAGCCAACTGGTCAGCAGCAAATTGTCGCCATAGTTCGATACCGCCGTGGTGGTGCCTAGTGGCGAGGACCTAAAGATATTCGTTAACAGCCAGGCATCCTGTCGAGTAGCGATATCAACACCTCGCAGAGATTGAAGGTCCGCGATGACTAAGGTGCTGCCAGAAACTGCCAATCCGCCAGGATGCGATATTCCACCCGGCATTATCTCTTCAACACCTCCATCGCTCACCTTGACAATAGAACCATCGGCGTAGCTCGACACGAAGAGATCGTCGGCTTTGTTAAAGGCGAAATTATCCAATCCTGTCTGCAACTCAGCCAGCACCTCAATCGCGCCATCACCTTTGCGCTTCAGCACTGTACCGGCTCCAGTGTCCAAAATATGGAGCTCCCCTGCCGAGTTGAACTTAACTGCGGCGGGCACCACTAACCCAGAGGCCTCGACGCGTGAATCACCGGTATCTACGTCAACACTTATGACTTCATTTTCGAACCATCGTGGCCCATACAGGCGATCGTCAGGCCCCCAATCCATGCCGTTAAGCCCACAATTTGGACCTAAGTCATCGCGAATTACTCGAGGCTCCTTCTCCCCCAAAGGGTCAATCTCATAGAGGCCATCACCAAAAAAGCACTGAGCGACAAAGAGCCTGCCATCATCAGAGAACGTGACCGGGTTCACGCCAGGGCTGAGCTCTGCGGCAACCAAACGAGAGCCGCTCTTATCAAAACCAGCGACCTCGCCGGTCAGAATGCTCGTCCAATAGAAATCTCCTTGAGCGTTAAACGCCACATCGTCCGGCCCATAAACACCCTCGGCTGGCCCGTATCGCTTAACAATCGTTTTCGCCTCAGTGTCTATCACGGAGATGTCAGACCCAATGACAGACGTCGCATAGAGATACCCATCGGGTCCGAAATGAATCCCGTTTACTCCAGAGATCTTTGCACCCTTAAGAAACAGCTCCGCTGCTGCTAAAGATCGTTGCGGTGCCTCACCAGAACAACTGGCCAAGACGGTACCCGCGACAATCAAACCCAAATACTGACTCCAAGGTCTCATAAACTCACTCCTCAAGTTTCATCACGCCGTGTGAAATTAAGCGCATCACTTAAATTCAATTGCACGTATCGGCCAATTGCATAGGCTGGGTAACGGCTAGATCCATCAATATTGACTGCTAAAGATGGAATCGCGACCATCCCAGGTCGCCCACTTTAGCGTCTAGCTCATGGTCAAAGAGACTGCTTTCCAACTCCTTTCCGACGATCGTGTGCTCAGCTCCATACAAAGGAAGTACACCTAGCCCCAACCTTCCTATTATGGCGGTCGACCCAAGTCGTCCGGCCTTTCTACTCGCTGTTCAGGGTTGCGCGCTAGCAGAAAACCGCGCTTGTCTGCGTTGGAACTCCTTTTAACTATTGGGTCGCACTGCCTGGCCCATCTGCACTGCGGCGCTGTAACCACCATCAACAAGGAGATTTACTCCATTTACATAGCTCGCCAGATCTGACGCGAGGAAGAGAAGCGCTTTTGCCTGATCTTCCGCTGTCGCAACACGGCCGGCACCAGTATCGATTGCCCAATCGATAATTTCGTCAGTCATGGTCTCCCTAAAGGCTGGCAATAGCGGAGTATCGACGGGTGAGGGACACACACTATTCACTCGTAAGCCATGCGCTGTAGCAATCTTCGCCAATTGCATCGTGTAAACCTGCACACATTCTTTGGAGAAAAAATAACCATCGGCAATCAAGGATTCGTGGTCAGCGACCCAAGCGGCGCCCTCATCCCAACTATCGATTGCAAGGAGAGCGTTGATTTCTGTGAGGTGTTCGGGCCAGCGGGCACCGGCAACAGAGGCGGTGTTAACTATGGCCCCACCCTCAGCCATATTCGGCATCAGCCTCTCGGTAAGACGCTTTAATCCAAGGATATTCACACGCATGACGGTCTCCGCCGGCATCGTTGCCGCAACCCCCGCGTTGTTGAACAGCACGTCAACGCTTGGGCTCCCCTCAGCAGTGATTTGCTCTATCGCACTATCGATAGAGATCGGGTTACTCATATCGGTCTCAATAAACTCGGCAACCTCGAAGTCGGGTTTTTTAATATCCAAGACAGTGATGTGGTCGGCGCCCGCAATCTTCAGTAGGTCTACCAAGGAGGCGCCAATACCCGAGTACGCGCCAGTGACTACAACTCTTTTCCCCGCAAAGCCAATAAACGAATCCATCTTGGTATCCTCCAGCAACCTTAATTCAGCAAACAAATACTGCGTTGATCTTGCTTCCGACCAACCTTGTCCCACTCATGATCTTAAGCGTTTCAGAGCGATCACTAGTAACGGTCGTCCATCGCTCAGGCACCCAAAGACTCAATTGACCTTGACCTACCTCACGTACCCTTCCCACGACAGATTCCTGCATTGACCCCTGCGTTCAGCATAGCCGAAACGTCTGCAATCCTCCTTGCGATGGCGCTCCGCCGCCAGGAGAAAGCCCTTACACAATGCTTTCTGCAATTCAATTTTGTTATAACGTATCACTAATGAAATACTTGAAGCCAGACTACCAGTTTGCCTTGTTTTCCTCTCGACATAAGTTGTCGATGGTTCACGAGCTAACGCCTTCTACGTCTCAACGTTGTACTAGCGACAAAAAGGAACGTTTACATGCCCCAAATCAAACTTCCTGACGGCTCTTTACGTCAGTTCAAGGACCC
>CAJXDD010000131.1:0-8051 GCA_913052075.1 uncultured Gammaproteobacteria bacterium | reverse complement strand
GGGCAGACTCAGCCCTGCGCCCGATGAACGGGTGGTTGACGGCCAAGGCGCTTGTCTCCTGCCTGGGCTCATCGATCATCATATTCACCTTCGTGCATTAGCTGCCGCTCGACGCTCTGTTGACTGCGGGCCTCCCACTGTCAATACATACGACGAATTCGCCTCCATCCTCAGCAACGCCAAGGGTGATGGCTGGATTCGCGGAGTCGGTTATCACGACTCAGTAGCGGGCACCCTCACCCGGGATGTGCTTGACTCCATCGAACCCAACCGGCCGATCCGAATTCAACATCGCTCCGGACGACTATGGACGTTTAACTCACTCGCGATATCGCAATTGAGCGTGCTGCCTGCTGCGGCACGCATCCATTCAAACCGTTACCCAGAATTACAGATCACGGCCGAGGGCCACTTATTCGACCAAGACCGCGCACTTGGCGAGCGCTTGCAAATGCTCACAGGCGCTACCATCGATAGCCAAGCGGTGTCCGAGGTGAGCAAGTCGCTCTCAAAGCTGGGGGTTACCGGACTGCACGACATGACCCCAAGCAATGGCATGCAGGAATTTAATTGGTTCGGACAGCTACAAGCAAACGGGCAACTCCGCCAGAAACTTTGTCTGTCAGGCACCATTGGCCTTCACACGCATGCACCAACGCACTGGCTGGAGACCGGCGGCGTGAAATTCCATCTCCACGAACACGCGCTACCGGATCTTCAAGAGTCGACCGAACATGTTAGGCGCTCCCATGCGCTCAATTTGCCCGTTGCTATTCACTGTGTGACTCGCACGGAATTAGTGTTTGCACTCTCCATGCTGGAAGCAGCAGGCATTCACCCGAGCGATCGCATCGAGCATGGTTCGGTCATTGAAACCGATCTTGAATCATGGCTGGTCGACCTTAATCCAGGCATCGTCACTCAACCTCACTTCATTCTCGACCGAGGGGATCAGTATTTCACCGATGTTCCAAGCGAAACGCATTCAAGTCTTTACCGATTTCAAACCCTGAAAGCGTTAGGGCTTCGAGTAGCGCTAGGCTCAGATGCACCGTTTGGTGACGTTGACCCTTGGCGATCAATGAGGGCGGCAGTGAGGCGGCAAACTCATTCAGGCCGGTTCATCAACACGGAAGAATGTGTCTCCCCAGAGACAGCACTCGAAGGCTACCTTGGTCATTTTTCATCACCGTTTACGGTAAGGGGCCTCAACGTTGGCGGGCCTGCTGACCTCGTGCTGCTCACTCGCCCCTGGTCCGAGGCCAGAGACCGCCTGGATAGTGAGGACGTGCGCATGACCTGGTGCCATGGCGAGGCGACGTTCGAACGGGAGATACTAAGCGACGCCGAATAACCACCATCATTCCCAAAATTTCAAGCTAGAGGAAATCAATTATGGTCGCACCGCTTGAAGGCATCAAAGTATTGGAGGTAGCCAGCTGGCTTGCCGCACC
The DNA here is from genome assembly GCA_913052075.1 of uncultured Gammaproteobacteria bacterium. Lineage (GTDB taxonomy): Bacteria > Pseudomonadota > Gammaproteobacteria > Pseudomonadales > Azotimanducaceae > UBA9926. The sequence goes on along the minus strand of CAJXDD010000131.1, from coordinate 6,597 downwards.
GAGCTGCGCCGCGCTCATGGCAGATATGGGCGCTGAAGTGATCAAGGTTGAGCCGCCGAGTGGTGATACTTACCGCAATCTCTACACCGCGATGTTGGGAGAGGACTTTGTTCATCCTTGCTTTCAATTCGATAACCGTGGCAAGCAGGGCATTTGCATCAATCTTGAAGATGAAGCAGGTCGCGAGGCTCTTCGCACGCTGATCGAACAAACCGATATCTTTCTTACCAATCTCACCCAGCCAAGGCTCGCTCGCTATAGCCTGCTTGCGAGCGACATTCAGCAGCTCGCGCCTAAGGCCATTTACGCCGTCCTCTCTGGCTATGGCACCGATGGGCCAGACAGCGATCGCCAAGCGTTCGATCAAACGGCTTTTTGGGCAAGGTCTGGAGCGATGTCTGCTTTCGGTGACCGCGATGACGGCCCACTCATCTCAAGGGGCGGATATGGCGACCGAATAACAGGACTCAACTTATTATCGGCCATTCTCGCAGCCCTCCGACTGAGGGACCTGACTGGTGAATTCCAGGAGGTTGAAGTCACGCTGCAGCGTACCGGCATTTGGGCGATGGCGAGTGACGTCACCAATGCACTCTTTGAGCGAGCCCAGCCCGAGAAAACCAGCCATACCCATCCAGCCAACCCCATTTGGAATTACTATGAAACTCGAGACGGACGTCACATCGCGTTGATCATGCCCATGGCGCTCCCCTATTGGGGGGCGTTTTGCGAACTGATGAATCGCCCTGACTGGGCGAATGACCCACGATTTGCAACCTTACCTGGCATGGCTGAGCACGGACCCAGCATCGTACCTGAGATAGAACAAGCATTTGCAGAAAATGACCTTGAAGCCTGGCGACTTCGGCTCGATCAGTCCGGTCTGATCTGGGAGCCGGTCGCTCTACTGCCTGAGGTCATTGAAGATCCGGCGCTCCGAGAGCGAGGCGCCTTTTCCGTACTGGTACACGAACGAGGTGGCGCAATGGAGGTAGTCTCTGCACCCTTTGAGGTAAAGGGCGCAGACATCGAAGTAAGGGGTCCTGCTCCAGACCAAGGGGAGCACACGCGTGACGTCCTCACAAAAGCCGGACTCAAGGCAGAAGACATTGAGTCATTGATCACTACGGGCGCTGTGAAATAGGGGTATCCCGCCGTCAAGTTCTACGCGATGATCAAGCCTAGACAAACTGAACCTACCTGGGGAGTGAGCCAATGGAAATGCATGGATTTTGTGATCCAAAGTTTGACGCCGTTCGCGAGGCGATGGTGCAAAATTTCGAGCAGCATGGCGATGTAGGTGCGAGTGTCGCGCTCACGCTTGAAGGCGAGTTCGTTTGTGATTTGTGGGCAGGCGTCACTAGCGAGGGCGGCACCGACCCATGGGAAGAAGACACGCTGGTCAACGTTTGGTCTACCACCAAGACGATGGCGGCACTCTGCGCACTGGTCCTCAGCGATCGCGGACTGCTTGATCTTCAAGCACCGGTTGCCAAGTATTGGCCCGAATTCGCTCGAAACGGAAAAGAGCGGGTGTTAGTCAGCCATTGCCTTGCGCATAGCGCCGGGCTCTCGGGACTGGACGACATTATTTCGAATGAAGCCCTCTATGACTGGGATGCCGTGTGCCGACTGCTCGCAGAGCAGGCCCCATGGTGGCCGCCGGGATCAGCCAGTGGCTACCATGCCATCACTCAAGGGCATCTGATCGGCGAAGTCGTTCGCCGCATCACAGGCCGCACACTGGGTCAGTTTTTTGCCCAAGACATTGCCGAACCACTGAATGCCGATTTCCACATTGGCACCCCCGAGCACCTCTTTGATCGTATCGCGACGCTCTCACCGCCTGGCGCAGAAGGCTTACCCGCTGACCTAGATGAAAACAGTGTGGCTGCCAGAACGTTTCGCAGCCCGGCCCCAGTCGCAGAAGCCGCTATGACAAAAGGCTGGCGCACTGCAGAGATTCCGGCGGTCAACGGGCACGGTAACGCAAGGAGTGTCGTACGCGCCCAAACTCCCGTTGCGAATGGCGGCAAAGCGTTCGGTGTCGAGCTGCTATCGCCCCAGGGGGCCGCCAGAGCCCTGGAGCTTCAGATCGAAGGCGATGATCTCGTACTGGGCGTTCCCAGTCGATTCGGCATGGGTTATGGCCTTAGCTTGCCCGATTTCCCCATGGGGCCGAACCCAAACACCGGGTTTTGGGGAGGCTGGGGAGGCTCAACCATCGTAGTGGATCAGGATGCTCGGCTGTGCTGCTCGTATGTGATGAACAAAATGCAACCCAGTGTACTTGGCGACCCGCGCGGCTTCGGCATATTGCAAGCGGCCTATGCGTCACTCTAAGGGGTACGTTTTACCACTTACGCCATGTCATGAGCAGCTCTGGACTGAACGTAATGAGTAACGAGAAGAACAATCATCGACTGCAAGCAATCACATCGCTGATGAACCAGATTGATCATCACTCGAGCGCCGATCCCATTCAGCCAAGCCAGTTGGAAGACTACAAGGCCGCACTACTTCAATTGTCAGCACACGTCGACCTTTTCTCGGAAGAAGACTTCCCCGTCCCAACGCCAAAAGAGATCGCAAAGACCTATTTGCTAGCTGAAAACGCGGATGCCGGTGCAGCGCTGTACCTGGTTAGCATTCTTCCGTTTGGGCCCTCACCGATCCACGACCACGGTACGTTTGCCATCATCGCAGGCCTTTCGGGTTTCGAGCAGAACACCGTCTACGCAAGAGCGAGCGATGAGTCAGGTGCGGGCAAGGCAACTCTCACGGTTGACCGCACATTCGATCTCGGACGCTTTGATGCACTCGCGCTGATGCCAAACGACATCCATCACATCGACAACCAGTACTCTCTTCCGACCAGACACTTGCACCTTTATGGAACGGCCTTCGAACATCAACTGGACCGACTGGAGTTTGATATCACTCAACAGACCGCGAAGATCGCACCGGCGATGACCGTTCCTGTAGACCGGTCTCGTCAGGTGGTTTAACGCGCTAGAGCAGTGTATTCAGAATCAGAACGCTAACGCCGGCACCTCAGTGGGCACTACCCTTAGCTTGTGCGCTTATGCGCTTGTGCGAGCGACCATGACATCAGCAAGGCGACTCGCTCTGCCATTTGATGAGCCCAATGCCGCTCAGCTAGAAGTGAGGACGCACCGTTACCCAAGCGCCGCGGGCCGCCTCGACGCTTCTAGGCCCGATCTTTGTATTGTCCTGCTCGCTTTTCCATGGTCGAAAGCACCGCTTCAACCTGGTTCGGAGTGCGGATGATGTTGTCTTGAAGGACTGACTCCTGCATCAAGAGTTCAGCATCTGACGAGTCAGCTGACGAGTTAAAAATCTTCTTAGCAGCCACAATCGCATCGGGGTTTTTGCCCGCAATCTCCCGCGCCATCGCTAGCGCTTTTTCTCTTGGTTTCTCTGAGAGCATCGTCGCAAAACCCATGGCCTCTGCCTCTACGCCGGTAAACTGTCGACCCGTATAGGTGAGTTCTCGTACCACGTCGTCTCGCGCCAGTCCTCGCATAATCGCCGTGCCTGCCATGTCTGGAACGAGGCCCCACTTAATCTCCATCACCGACATGCGCGCCTCTGGATGGACGATCCGAATATCGGCGCCCAACATCAGTTGAAAGCCGCCACCAAACGCAACGCCATGAACCGCTGCAATCACGGGAACAGGCGCTTCTCGCCAGGCCCAAACCGCGTACTGGGCTCGATTACTAATACCGTGAGTTCTTGGAGCAAGTCCTTTAGTGACATCGGAGCCGCTGGCGCCATCCGCTTTTGGTACATCACTCGCTGGTGCTTCCGCCATCCGGCCAAAATTCCCCATATCCAGCCCTGCACAGAACGCACGCCCTTCGCCCGAGAGCACCACAGCGCGGACGGCTTTATCCTCGGCAACGGTTTGACCTGCTTCAATTAGCGCCGCGAACATAGCGTCGTCTAGCGCGTTCATCTTGTCCGCGCGGATTAGCTGAACATCCGCGACTCCATCCTCTACGTGAATACTGATTCGATCTTTCATTGGTCTTTCCTTTTACCTTTTACCTGTTACACCATACCGATGCGTGACATATGGCCACTCACTAGATGGGCAATGATTGTTATCACTGTTACGACCCTTGCTGACTGTTTTCCTCTCTACTGGGGACTACTCTGCGCGAGGCTACTCTACGCGGTGCTAGGCGCTCTGCTTCAAAGCGGTATCGCTAGCCTCAAGCTGGTCTAGAATCGGCAGCAAATAGTCTATGAACGCCTCGGGATTTTCAGACATCGGGAAGTGGCCTACCCCCTTCATAAAGGTAAACGTCGACCCTGCTATCGCCTGATGCGCCGCTTCACCTAATTCAGCTAGACCGCTGTAATCATACTCGCCCGACAAGATGTGAACGCCAAGTCCACTCGTATCAATCTCATGGGCTTGCTCACGCAAATCGTAATCCTGCGTGTAGTAATACAGATCCCCAATAAACGTCTGGGGCCAACCACTTGCATAGACCCAACTGGTCTCCTTACGAAAACAATCGGGTGACTGAGGCGCGATGATTCCCTCCATCAACCTAGCCTTGTATTGATTACCAATCTGGGGATGCCAAAGCGGCGCCAAAGAATCCATGCGTCCACCAATATGCAACGCGCCTTCGACAGAAACGACAGCCCGAAACGCGTCAGGGTGCTTGTGGGCCAGATCAAGGGCCAACAAGCCGCCGACTGAGCATCCCATAAAGACGGGCCTGTCGAGTCCGAGCACTCTGCTGAGCGCAAGAGGGACCGATCGCAAAAATTCCCCTGTCAGCTGGTAAGGCTCAGCCCACCATTGCCGCTCAGTGGGCGGCACCGATTTACCGTGGAACGGTAGATCATAGGCAATCAACTGGAATCGATCAGTAATCCGGCGATCTTGCATCAAATGCCGCCACTGGGTGCCATGACACCCGGCAGTGTGCTGGAGCAGCAGGGGTACGCCTTGCCCAGCTGTCTCGACGTAGATTCGAAACCTAGTTCCATTGATCGCGACATTCACATATTGACCCGACACTGACTCAACGCCTTCCTGCCAACCGTCATTGGCTTGATGAACGGCATCCTGAGCAACTGGGCGCAGCAACTCGATGGCACGCACAATAGCCGGGTAGTACTGAGCATGCATCACCATGTCACCCGATATCGTCAATCCTTTATTGAGTGATGCGGTGAACATCGGGTCAGAGAAAAAACGCGCGGGGGTCGCCGCCAGCATTTCGGACCACATGGATTCATCGCCTTTGTAGACGACGTCGAAATCATTGGGAGCACTTTCAGCAGCCTCGATTTGTGGCGCCCCGTCTACTACCCGGAGCCACCGTTGATCGTCACCGCTCTGGATCGCAAACGTACCCGTCCAAAACCGCGCGCATTGATTGAATTCCCCATCTTCTGTACAGCGCTTGGCCCACTCCAAACTGGTTAATTCATGCATGACTCGCTCCTTCTGTGTTCGTGGCCCCTGACCCTGCCAGTGCCTCACTGGGACCATCGCACGAAATCCCTCAAGGTGTCATCTCTTAGCAGGTTGCTGGTCGAGCCCATGCGCACGCGCTATGGTCATGCTCTATACGGAGGCCCTATGCAGCTCAACAATAAAACCGCGCTCGTGATGGGCGGTGGTCAAACACCGGGCGCGACCATCGGCAATGGCCGGGCGGTGTCCCTCGCATTCGCGAATGCAGGCGCGAGCGTCGTGGTTGCCGACCGTAACCTTCAGTCCGCAGAGGACACGGTGACGGCCATCACGGATGCTGGCGGCAACGCCATCGCACTTCAGGTCGACGTTCGAGACGAAGATCAAGTCCAAGCGGCGATAAGCACCACCTGCGAGCACTTTGGCGGACTCAATATCCTGCACAACAACGTGGGCATCGCCGCAGGCGCGGGGCATCGCGATGCCCGCGTTGAGCAAATCGCAGCTGACGACTTTAGCTTTCTAGTCGACGTGAACTTACGCGGCATGGTGCTCACCTGTAAGCACGCGCTACCGATTATGCGAGCCGCAGGAGAAGGCGTCGTCATTAATATTTCAAGCCTCGCAGCATTAAAACCCTACCCGCTTGTGGGCTACAAGACGACCAAGGCTGCGGTGATCGCCTTCACTGAACAAATTGCCGCGAACTATGCGAGATACGGCATCAGGGCTAACGTGATTCTCCCGGGACTAATGGATACGCCCATGGGAGTAGAGGGGCAGACCGGGAAGAAAACCCGCGAAGAAGTTGTCGCTGAACGCGATGCCATGGTGCCCCTCCGCCGAAAGATGGGATCCGCTTGGGATGTTGCTAACGCTGCGCTATTTCTTGCATCTGACCTCGCGCAATACATTACCGGCGCCGTTCTTCCTGTCGATGGAGGTTTATCCGTCTCTTAAAGGAAACGCTGATTCGATGCCGGCAGGATCAATCTAGGATCCTATCGCTTACATCAGTGCGAGGAGACTGCACCTTCAATCAAGGCGTAAAATAGTGGCCTTGCAGCCTGGAGTACTCAATGTTTATCGAACCTTTCCAAGTTGAAATCTGGATGAACGAGTGGGAAACG
>CAJXDD010000130.1:0-8297 GCA_913052075.1 uncultured Gammaproteobacteria bacterium | reverse complement strand
GAATTTCGACGAGGATCACAGATCCATCGTCCATCACCACGGGTCCTTCCGGGAAGGCTAGTCCAGTCGCAATCACTTCCATCGTGCTATCCCCTAACCCCCTCTTTCTTTTGCTCGATGAGCTCCACGCTTGGTCGCGTCCTTACGGCAAGAGCCTAGGAGGAAGTCATCCCGTGAGGAACTATTGATCGATAACTTTCCTCTGGTTTACCGATGGCTCGCCAGCTCTGATCAATCCTGAGTCTTAACTTACCCCATGCCGAATACGATATATCGCCAGGCCGATTCACTGGACATCTTGGTCAGCGAAAGGGTCGCCAAGTTTCCCCGATACGACGCGTGCTGCCTCTGGTTACGCTCAAACCGGAACGGCTTCACCTCTTCAAGTCTCACCCACCCCAGGCTCAAACACCGCCTTCGTGAGGCTCCGCGCCATAACTCTGAATCAGCACCTTGAGCGCCTCTCCAATCGATGCAAGTTCCTCAGGATCAGTGCCCCGGACCACAAGATTGGTTCCATAACCAGCCTCGCGGAAAAATGGGTAGGAACCAATATCGACCGCTGGGTGCTGACTTTGTAATTCCTTTAAGTCCTGTGCCACCTGACTTTCGCCAAGAAACGCGCCAATCGTCAAAGAGCGGACCGGCCTTCCTCCGGGCAACCGCTCTTTAGTCAAGGTCCCAGCCATGGCCTGCATCACCATTGGCACGCCCGCCATCACGAACACGTTCTCGATTTGAAATCCAGGGGGCCCACCTGAAGGGTTGTCGATTAACGACGCTCCGACTGGGACTCTCGCCATTCTCAGCCGAGACTCCATGACTTCAGGAGGTGCTTCTCGCTGTTTGATAAGCGTCATAATCTCAGGATGAAACTCAAGCGCCACCCCAAAGGCCAGGGCAATGCTGTCGGCTGTAATGTCATCATGGGTCGGACCAATACCCCCAGTTGTGAACACGTAATCGAACTCCGCTCGGCAGGTATTCACGGTGTCAACGATAACTGACTCGACATCAGGGATGACTCGAGCTTCGCGCATTTGCACGCCCAGTTCGTTGAGCACTTGACTCAAGTGCGCGAGGTTAGTGTCTTGCGTCCTTCCTGACAGTATTTCGTTCCCGATGATGATTAGACATGCTGATACCACGTCATCGCGACCCGCTTCATCTGACATCCCCACTACTCCTTAACTTCACGCTCAAACTTCCCTATGTACGCTACTGCGCGATAGGAGGGGCACCCCTCACTTCGGCTTCGGAAATCCAAGAGCGATCCCCATTTCGAAACAGCGCTTTTGCAAAACATAAATCACATGTCTCCTGAACAGCAATCTATTCGTTACTGAATGCGTAATCACTGGTACCATCCCTGCAACCTCTCGCACCCCTCAACTTATGAAGCCAGCCGCCGAAGAACTCGACCACATCCTCATCAAAGGGGCCAAAGAGCACAACCTAAAGAATGTTGAAGTCGCCATTCCCAAGCGAAAGCTCGTGGTCCTCACCGGCGTTTCAGGGTCGGGCAAGTCATCGCTCGCGTTTGACACACTGTATGCAGAGGGTCAGCGACGCTACGTCGAGTCACTGTCCGCGTATGCTAGGCAGTTTCTTGGGCAAATGGAGAAACCCAAGTACGACACCATTCGTGGGCTATCACCCACGATCTCCATCGAGCAAAAAACCACGTCTAGAAATCCTCGATCCACGGTGGGGACGATTACCGAAATATCGGACTACCTGAGAGTCCTCTTTGCACGGATCGGCCGCCAACATTGTCATCGTTGTGGCGATGAAGTCGCTGGTCAGACCGCAGAAAAAATTGTGCACGAGCTCATGAGACAGCCCGAGGGCACACGCATCGTCTTGATGCAAAGCTTACTAGTCAATCGGAAAGGAGAGCACAAAGATTTGATCGACTCCGCTCGAAGCGCCGGATTCGCCCGCCTGCGAATCGACGGAGAACTGGTTGCGATTGAAGATATCACGGTGCTGGATAAACGAAAAAAGCACACGGTTGAAGCCGTCATCGATCGATTGGTCGTACGGGAGGGTCAGCGGGAACGAATAACGGAAAGCGTGGAGCAAGCCTTGAACCTTGGGCAAGGCGTCATGATCGCTGAGATCAATGGCAAAGATCGAATATTTTCAGAGCACCTCGCGTGCGACGGGTGCGGCATTTCATTTCCGCTGCTAACGCCGCAATCATTCTCGTTCAACAGTCCTCAGGGAATGTGCCTAGACTGCAACGGGCTGGGAACGCAAGTGGCCTTTGATCCACAGCTCGTGATTCCCGATGCGAGCCTAACTCTAAAAGAGGGATGCCTTAAACCAGTTGGTAAAATAGAGGCAAGCAGCAAATCTATGACGGCGACCTTCCATCGGCAGATGTTCGCCCACCTCAAGATTCCCCTTGATAAATCCTGGTCGAAGCTGACGGAGACTCAGCGTAGAACCGTTCTCTACGGAACAGGCGACAAGCGCTACACCATTAAATGGTCAGGTTACGGCACCACAAACTCTCGCTACGAAGGACTGCTCAATCGGCTCATGCGCAGATTTCGCAATACGCGCTCTGAAGGCATGAAGCGCTGGTACTCCCAGTTCCTGGCCAACACCCCTTGCGATGTGTGTCACGGCGACCGTTTACGTGCCGAAAGCGCTGCGGTGCGGGTGGGCAAGCAAACCATGGTCGATGTATCCGCGATGACCATCGATGAAGCGTTCAAATTTTTCGATTCCCTCGCGCTTAAAGGGGCGGATAAAGAAATCGCCACCGAATTGCTGAAGGAGATACAAGGTCGCTTGGGCTTTCTGGTCTCTGTTGGGTTGTCCTATCTTTCACTCAACCGCCTAGGTCCAACGCTGTCCGGCGGCGAATCTCAGCGAATACGACTCGCCAGCCAAGTCGGCAGCGAATTGTCCGGTGTGATTTATATTTTGGATGAACCCAGCATTGGCCTGCATCAGCGGGATAATCAGCGACTGCTCGATACGCTCCTAAAAATGCGAGATATCGGCAACACGGTCATTGTCGTCGAGCACGACGAAGACACCATTCGTGCAGCGGATCATGTGGTCGATTTCGGACCTGGTGCTGGCACCAAAGGCGGAGAAGTGATTTTTCAGGGCACGCCAAAGGCCTTGCAACGGAGCAAAGCATCCTTAACCGGCGCTTATCTTTCCGGTAGGCGCGAAATCACCATAAGAGATGAACCGAGGGAATCCACAGCCGCGCTCCTTATCAATGGAGCCCGGGAAAATAACCTTCGAGATGTCGATGTCTCGATACCGCTTGGCGTGCTTGTCGCCGTAACCGGGGTATCCGGTGCCGGAAAATCCACTCTTATCAACGATATTTTATTCCCTTTCTTAGCCCGTCACTTCCATGGGTCACAAGACAAAGTTGGCCTGCACAACTCCATCGCAGGCCTCGAGCATCTCGACAAGGTGGTGGCCATTGATCAAAAACCCATCGGACGGACTCCCCGAAGTAATCCTGCGACCTACATCAAAGTATTTGATGAGATACGCAAGTTTTTCTCAATGCTTCCAGAATCTCGGACGCGAGGTTATTCGCCTGGCCGATTTTCTTTCAACGTCAAAGGAGGGCGCTGTGAGTCCTGTCAGGGAGACGGTGTCATCAAAATTGAGATGCATTTTCTTTCTGACGTCTACGTGAAGTGCGATGCGTGTCAGGGAAAACGATTTAATGATGCAACCCTAGACATTAAGTACAAGGGCAAATCGATCTCGGACGTTCTGAACATGACCATTGCAGAGTCGGTCGATCACTTCTCCGAACATCCCAAAATCTTGAATCAACTCCAGCTGTTAGTAGACGTAGGTCTCGACTACTTAGCCTTGGGGCAGCCCTCAACCACCCTCTCCGGGGGAGAAGCACAGCGGATCAAGCTGGCGAGAGAATTGTCCAAGCTGGCAACTGGCCGGACTTGCTACATCCTCGACGAACCCACCACAGGTCTCCACTTTGATGATGTTCAGAAGTTACTGGTCGTTCTCAATCGACTCGTTGACGCCGGGAATTCCGTGATCGTGATCGAGCACAACCTAGACGTTATCCGCACATCAGATTGGATAATCGACCTTGGCCCCGGGGGCGGCCCCGAGGGCGGTCATGTGATAGCGGCGGGCACACCCAAAGAACTTTCTCGCATCAAGGGTTCGGAGACCGGACGATACCTTTTGCCTTATTTTGAGACTTAATCTGAATCATTCATTCGGACGAAAACTACGGATCGCCCCACCACGACCTGGGCGCCCCGGCCCATACCACACGCGTTGACTATGGTTGCTGGACACCTTTGTCAGGCTTATTATTACGGATTGCGGTAGTCGCCTTAGTGGCCAAAACCCATTGAAGCGTATGTGAGCCTACCCCACTCGCGATCCACGCGTGCTTTGGTCCGGAGGCGCCATCACTTCGTACGCTATTTGGGAATTTATTGTTCTCATGGCAAGGATCGCCTCACCCGCCTGCACGCTCATCTGTACAGCAATAGGCGACTCGTATTTGGAGCTATATGCCCGCTATCGACCCCGAAATCATATTGATGCTTTGCAGCCTTCTGGGCGCGGGTGCGGTTGCTGGCATTACCACCGGTCTCTTCGGCGTGGGCGGCGGCTTCATCATCGTTCCAACGCTCCTAGCGATCCTGCCCATGTTCGCTGGCGACAGTGATGGACTGGTCCACACCGCAATCGGCACCTCTCTTGCGAGCATCATTGTCTCGTCCTTTCGAGCGGTGCAAACCCACCGCAAAAATAACCTAGTCGATTTCAGTGTTTTGAAGGCTTGGGCACCCTGGCTGCTGATCGGCGTTGCGGGGGGAGTGGTACTGGCATCGTACATGGATGCTACGGCACTCATCGTGGTGTTTGCGGTAGGCGTGTTGGTTTATTCAATCTACTTCATCTTCCCGCAATACTTCGAACCCAAAGAAGTGCCTTGGTCTCTCCCCCAAGGGCTCAGCCTTGCTGGATTCGCAAGCGCTTTGGGTGGATTTTCAGCGCTCCTGGGTATCGGGGGCGGTACCCCCTTCGTTGTCATCATGGTGATTTGCGGCCGAAGAGTCCACCAAGCGGTCGCCACCGCCGCCGGGGTGGGATTTATCATCGCGATCCCAGGAGCGATAGGCTTTTTGATACTGGGCCTCACCCAAAAAGCACCGCTCCCTTGGGGATCGATCGGTTATGTCCACATCCCTGCGCTGCTCGCCATCTCTTTCATGACGGTGTTTACGAGCCCTTGGGGTGCGAAAATTGCTCAAAGGCTAAACGAGGTGCATCTAAAACGCGCTTTTGGCATCTACCTCATCGCGGTCGCGATCAGTATGTTGAGCAAATTGGCGTAACGTTCGTATCAACTATAGACACGCTCAACACGAAACACGCTTAACGCGCAGTTTGACTCTCAATACTCGCTTCTTAAGTGCGAATGCAACGATTGCTGGTCAGAGGACGCCAAACCTTTTACATTAAGGAAGCGCACATCAACCATCCGACACTCGACAGAGTGTCTACCGAATTCAGAGGACGACGCATGCCATCAGTATTATCCAGACGAAACTTCCTAGCCCGCTCAACCATTGGCGCCGGCGCCATCGCTGGCGGCCAATTGCTTACGTTGCCCAGCGCACTAGCGAGCACCTCGATACTGAATTATGGTCCAGCCTCGGGCATCGCAAAACTCAATGCGAACGAGAATCCCTACGGGCCAAGTCCCGCGGCCATCACTGCCATGATAGACGCCACCAGAAAAGGAGCCTATTACGTAAATGACTCCGTTACCCGACTTCTTGAGATGATCGCCGAGCGCAATGGCATCACACCTGAGCATATTGCACTAAGTTCAGGCTCCTCCGGCGTGCTCACTTATTTAGCCCTTGAAAAACTCCAGCAAGGAAAGATCTTGGGTCCTGACCTGTTCTGGGACACGACGACCCGCTCTGCGCTCCGACATGGCAGCGGGGAGTTAAAACGTACTGCCAAAACCGCCGACCTAAGCATGGATCTCGATGCACTGTATAACGCCATTACGCCTGATGTTGCGATGGTACAGATTTGCAACCCAAACAATCCAACAGCGATTCTCACAGATGCCGATGCGCTGCGAGAATTCTGCATTAAGGCTTCGAAGAAGTGCACCGTCTTAGTCGATGAAGCCTACAACGAGATTACAGATGATCCAGAAGCCAACTCAATGATCGACTTGGTGCGAGATGGTCACGACGTCTACGTCGCCAAGACATTCAGCAAGATTTATGGCATGGCCGGCCTGCGCGTCGGTTACATGATGGCAGCACCCGAAAAAATAGAGTCGATGAGCAAGTTCGGTCTCGGCAACTACGCCATGAACCAAGCCGGTGTAGCAGCAGCGGTCGCCTCCTATAACGACCTTGAGTTCCTTAATTATTCGAAAACAAGAATCGTGGAAGCGCGCCAAATGATTAACGAGGTGGCTCGCGCCAATGGCTTGAATCCCGCGCCTTCGCAAACCAGTTTTGTTTTTATCGACCTTGGTGATTTGAATGCTGAAACCTTCAGACAAGAAATGGCCAAGCGGCAGATCATGATTCGAGGTATCTACCAGGACTACACCAATTGGTCGCGAGTCAGCACGGGACTGCTCCCAGACGTTCAACGTTTCGTGAAGGCTGTCCCTGAAGTTTTGGACGCGATGAAAGCCTAACCTCTCGGCACCCCTCTTAACCATTAGTGAGAGCAGGCCTCGGCATCCAGCGAAGGCCGCTTCACGATTACCTGAGCGCTCATGGCCGACGAATTCGATCCAGCATCCGTTCCAATAAGACCTGCGGCGACGGTCATGCTCATTCGAGAGACCCCGGCGCTTGAAGTCCTCATGATGCGAAGACACGCAAAAACCATATTCGCCGGAGGAATGTGGGTCTTCCCTGGTGGAGCGGTGGACCCAGCCGACTTTGAACTAGAGATACGAGGCCAGGATCAAATCGATATCCCCGGCAGAACTGAAAAGCCAATCAACCCGTTTGAAGATCGAGCATATTATGCCGCCGCCATCCGAGAGTGTTTCGAGGAATCAGGCGTGCTCATGGCGACGAGTTCGGCATTGGCGACACGGCCCACAAGCGATGCATTAGTTGAGGCTCGGTCTGCACTCAATGCCGGTTCCTTGCCCTTCAATCAGATGCTAGCAACTTGGTCCATGACCCCTGATGCCACAGCAATGCAACTTGTCGCCAGATGGGTCACCCCACTGGGATCACCGAGACGATTCGACGCGCGTTTTTTTATTACGGCGTGCCCAGATAGCAGCCAAGCAGGCCATGATGATCAAGAGCTCGTGGACTCTGCTTGGATGACGCCCCAATCGGTACTCGATGCGTTCGCCTCAGGTGACATGGATCTCATGACGCCCACCCTACGCATGCTGAAAAATCTGTCTCAGCATGAATCTGTCGCTGATGTTTTTTCCTATCTCGAAGCACACCGAACCTTTGAGCGGGTCAGAGTCGCTAACGAATCAAGAGAGCTATTACTGCCGGGTGAGGCAGGCTATGACGACGCGTTGGAAAACGTCGAGACCGGCTGGGTGCGGTTGTAGCTTCAGACCTGCTGCTTTAGGCGAAGCGCTTCGAGCAAGGCGCTCGTAACAAATAGCTTAGGCTTCCGCAGACCGCACCCATCGTTAATCAAGTTGCGCGAGCGTTGGCGATCACACCAATCCGTACGCGGCGCAGCGTCGGCGAATCCAATCTGCGCTCGCATGCTGATCGTTAGCGCCGATTAGCCCAAGCCATGACGTTGTTATAGGTAGGCCAAGCCCACCAGCGATCAACCGTATTTTTTTCGGCTAGCTCTTACAGTTAACTTTTTACAACGAGCTCTCTCGCAACTAGCTCTCTCGCAACCAGCTTTTTGCAAACAAAAAGGCTGCCTCGACCTGTCCGGGCAGAGTTACCGCTCGCGTTTACTGTTGGCCTAAACCCGCTCTATAACGATCGCGGGCGCCATCCCACCGGCGGCGCACATCGTAATCAGCGCATTCGATTGCCCACGTCGTTCAAGCTCATCCAGCGCTGTACCAATCAGCATCGCGCCGGTTGCGCCGATAGGATGACCGAGCGCTATCGCCCCGCCATTGACGTTGAGCTTGTCGTGATCCACGCCAAGGTCTCGCATGAATTTCACTGGAACAACGGCAAACGCCTCATTGACCTCAAAGAGGTCGATGTCTGCCAGTGTCATCGATGCCTTATCAAGCACCTTCTTTGCTGCATCCACTGGAGCATTGAGAA
>CAJXDD010000129.1:0-8304 GCA_913052075.1 uncultured Gammaproteobacteria bacterium | reverse complement strand
AGGGAGATTGCTCGAGCCCAACGAGACGCACTACAAGGACAACGCGCTGATGCTAGAGCAATCGTTGAGCGCTATACAGCAGAATTTGACTCGATTGACACCCGCCTAAGCCAGCTTCGAGCCAACGAACAAGATCTTATTGATTTACTAGAGTCCATTCGAGCTTCGTACTTCGACATAGTCCAACCCAAGGAAGTCATACCTTTTGCCTCCCTTAAAGGTAAGCTGGCGCTTCCACTTGAAGGAACGCTCATCAAGCGATTCGGCGAACTGCGTCCAGAGGGCCGCGTAAAACTGACCGGCGTACTCATTGAGGCGAATCTCGGGACACCCGTTAAAGCCATACACTACGGTCGGGTAGTGTTTGCCGATTGGCTGCGTGGCTTTGGACTTTTGATGATTATCAGCCATGACAATGGCTATATGAGCTTATACGGTCATAACCAGGTACTCTTGGTCGAGCCTGGAGAATGGGTCAGCCCTGGTCAGATCATTGCTGAAACCGGAACCAGCGGTGGCCAACCTCTGCCAGCAACCTATTTCGAGATCAGGGCTGCGGGACAACCCATTGACCCGTTACTTTGGTGCGCTGTTAATCCCCCCGCACGTAAGAAAGGCTAAACTACTTAAAAGCATCAACACCCATCTGATCGAGTAGCCCACTATGAAAGTTTGCCTTTCCCTATTGATATTCCTGCTAAGCCTTGTGTCTTCTCATGGTTTTGCGGCCGAGCAGGCGAACACCGGCTTAGTCGATCAGACTCCGGTTGAAAAAGGATCCCAACGAGGTCAGCTACCACTGAACGAGCTGAGGGTGTTTGCTGAGGCTTTCGACCGAATCAGTCGCGCGTACGTGGAGGATGTGGATGATAAGGCGCTACTAGAGAAAGCAATTAAGGGCCTCTTATCCGAGCTAGACCCGCATTCCGCTTTTCTCGACGCGGAATCCTTCGACGACCTTCAGGAATCAACCACTGGAAACTATGGTGGTCTTGGGATCGAAATAAGCCGCCAAGACGGGGTTATCAAAGTGGTTACTCCCATGGATGATACACCTGCTTCAAGAGCCGGCATTCTACCTGGAGATGTGATCATCGAGTTGGATGGAAAGACCGTTCGCAGTATTGGTGTGAACCAGGCAGTTGACGTGATGCGAGGAGAACCGGGTAGCGACGTGACGCTTACGGTGATCCGTGAGGGGAAGTCTCAGCCTCTTGAAGTCACCCTTACGCGAGAAGTCATCAATGTCTCAAGCGTGCGAAGCAGATTGCTAGAGCCGGGGTTTGGTTACCTAAGAA
The DNA here is from genome assembly GCA_913052075.1 of uncultured Gammaproteobacteria bacterium. Taxonomy (GTDB): domain Bacteria; phylum Pseudomonadota; class Gammaproteobacteria; order Pseudomonadales; family Azotimanducaceae; genus UBA9926. The sequence continues at coordinate 7,006 of CAJXDD010000129.1, read as the reverse complement.
TTGCTCAGTTCCAGGCTGACTCGGGCGAGGAAGCGAGCGAGGCCGTTATCGAGATGAACGAGATTACTGCGCTAAAAGGCCTGGTACTCGATCTTAGGAATAATCCGGGCGGCGTTTTGCAAGCAGCGGTATCGGTATCGGATCTATTCCTGAATGAAGGCACTATAGTTTATACGGAAGGAAGGCTTGACCCAGCGAATGCGACTTATGAAGCAACGGGTCGGACACTCATGCCGGAATTGCCCATCGTGGTCTTAATCAATGAAGGATCGGCGTCTGCGTCTGAAATTGTCGCGGGCGCACTGCAAGATCATCGGCGAGCGCTGGTCATAGGAACCCCCACTTTCGGCAAAGGCTCTGTGCAGACAGTGCTTCCTCTCACTAATGACAAAGCGATCAAGCTAACCACAGCTCTATATTTCACACCTAATGGCCGCTCCATACAGGCAGAGGGCATCCGCCCTGACCTCTTGGTGGAACGATCGACGGTGACTCGCGTCAAAGGCAACCCTTTCGCCATTCAAGAGAGGGACCTACCCGGCCATCTCGAGGCCCCAAAAGCGTCAACAAAGGGGGATGAGGATTCGGATGCCGCACCGAGCAAGAATACCGCTCGAGCAGAAGGGCTTAACCGCTGGAACGAGGACTTCCAGCTGACTGAGGCGCTGAATCTGTTGAAAGGACTGGAGATTCTGAATCGACCATCCCTCGCTGCAAGCGAGACCACTCCGAACTCATCCGATAAGCGTGAAGAGCCCTCAGCTGAATAAAGAGCCCTCGGCCAGTAAAGAGCCCTCAGCCCAATCAAGAGCGTTCAGCCGAGAAGCCCTGCAAGCCAAGCAAGGTGCAATCGCCGCATGGGCTCGATTCGAGCGCAACGCGCTTGGCGAACAGATGCCGCGGTGGTTTGAGGCCATACCGTCAGTGAGTAAAACGTGTCGTAGGAATAGTCCTATCAATCAATGCAGCGAGACATCTAGGCCATGGTTAGCTGAATGGCTTCTGCGAGGTCCAACGTGCCTTCATAAATCGCTCGGCCCGTAATTACACCGGCCAGCGGCCTAAGCGTATTCGAGGACGGCAGCAGCGGGCGAATGTCATCCAGCGTGTGAATTCCGCCCGAAGCGATAATCGGGATATCGACCTTTGAGGCCAGCGCCAGGGTCTCATCAACATTGGTTCCCCCCATCATCCCGTCTCGATCAATATCGGTATAAACAATACCGGCCACGCCCGAACGCTCGAACCTCATAGCCAGATCTAGAGCGGTTTGGTCAGTCACCTCTTTCCACCCTCTAACGGCGACCTTGCCCTTTTCCGCATCCAAACCAACGATGATTTGATCCACGAACTGACTACCTGCTGCGTCAACGAACCCTGGATCCTCGACGGCACGGGTACCCAAAATGACATAGTTGATGCCCAGACCCAGATAGCGCTCAATCGTCTCCATATCCCGAATGCCACCACCTACCTGAATAATGAGTGACGGATAAGCCGCTCTTATACGTCTGACAACGTCAACATTGGTATCGGTCCCCTCGAGGGCACCATCTAAGTCAACAATGTGAAGCCGCTTGGCACCGGCATCTACCCATTGCTTCGTAAAGGAGGCCGGGTCATCGCTGTAAACAGTGCTTTCATCAAACCGACCCCGACGCAAATTCACGACGTTGCCACCCCTCAGGTCGATGGCTGGGATCACTTGAAACATTCAGAGCGCGCCTTTGGTAGACGGGAGTATTTCTGCCATTCGAGGATCTGGGGTAATCGCCATCCGTAGCGCTCGACCAAACGCCTTAAACACGGTTTCAATCTGGTGGTGCGCGTTCTCTCCGCGCAGATTGTCAATGTGTAAGGTGACTAGCGCGTGGTTGGTAAACCCTTGGAAGAATTCGTGAAACAAGTCCACATCGAAATCACCGACTGTCGCCCGAACAAAGGGCACGCGATAGATGAGTCCGGGGCGGCCCGATAGATCGATCACTACTCTCGAGAGCGCTTCATCGAGGGGAACATATGCATGACCATACCTGGCAATTCCTTTTTTATCGCCAACCGCCTCGCGAAATGCTTGGCCCAGCGTAATACCCAAATCCTCTACCGTGTGATGCGCATCAATTTCGAGATCACCTTTGGCATCAATCATGAGATCAATTAGGCCATGGCGTGCGATCTGATCGAGCATGTGCTCCAAAAATGCGAGCCCCGTCTTCATCTGCCGATCACCGCGACCATCGAGGTTAATCGTGACCTCTATTTGTGTCTCCAGCGTCTCTCTCTTTACCGTAGCCGTTCTCACAATTCCTCCTGCTGACCCTAAAGGGCCGCGCCATTTGGCAAATATCGATTGTCGGTGTTCTTCTTGATCCACCGCCGCAACGCTGGATCAAAAGCACTTTGCGCCTTTAATCGGCTCACGAGCGGAATCACCGCGCTTCGTTTGCCAGCTTCCCATCCAGACCAGGATTGCTCAGCCAACGTAAAAAACCGAACCAACTGCTCGATTTGCGGGCTGGTCAATCGCTCTGCCACTGACCAAGAGGCGTGGTCCTCGGTCACCATGAAGCGGTAGGCCAGAAAATCACTCGCTGCCAACTCCGCGATGGTCTCAAGCGGATCATTTGGCAGCGCACCCAAAAGGGAGCGGACCGATGACTCGTCCAACACTTGGTCTTTGGCAGGTTTCCAAACCCCTATACTCATGGCGTGCTCAGTATGATGTGATTCATTCGAACTGTTCGCGTCAATCAATGGAGCGGGCGACGAGATTCGAACTCGCGACAACCAGCTTGGGAAGCTGGGACTCTACCAACTGAGCTACACCCGCACGACGGTCATTTTGCCAGCAAATGCGAATCCTTAAAACCAGAGCGATCGTTGACTCGTAATCCTGCCCAGTCACGACTACAAGCCATCACAGATCGTTTGACCAAATCAGCAACATCGCGCCAGCACAAATCAGCCCCATGCCCAGCCACTCGTGGGACTTAATACGCTCTCTGAAAAAGAACGCACTGATTACCAACATGAAGACAAATTCAATTTGCCCAAGCGTCTTAACCAGCGCAGCTCGTTCGAGTGTGAAAGCGGTGAACCAACCAATCGAACCAAGCACGCCGGTTACACCAATAAACAGCCCGAGTCGCCACTTAACGAGGAGTTCACGAAATTCATTGGGCTTTTGAAGACCCACGAGCGCGAGACAGAGCCCTGTCTGGAAAATCACCATCGATAACAGCGTGACCACCGCTGCAGACGGCGCGTGATCGATATCTAGAGATAAACTCGCATCCCGAATCAGCAGCGAAGTGAGCGAGAACGCCAGCGCTGACGCAAGCCCAAACCAAACCGAACGATCCATCACAAAAACCAGCTTTTCTTCGGGATTACGCTGGATCGACAGGATCCCCAGACTGGCAACACCCACACCCAGCCATGCAATAGGCGGCAGCGCATCGGCGAACAACACCCATCCGAGCAAGGCTGTCATCATGATTTCTAATCGAACGAGGGTCGATCCCAGCGCGAAGTTTCGCAAACTAAACAGACGCACCAGTAATATCGTGGCGATGACCTGTAGCGATCCCGCGGCAATCACCTTGGTGAGGTAAACACCGGATAGTGTGCCTTGCTCTATGGGCGGGTCTAGCCATAGGAAGTACAAGAGCACCACAGGCAAGCCGAAAAGATACCGGGCGAGCGTTGCCGTCAGCGCGGATAGCGACTCATGCAGATACTTCTGACCCGCTGTGCGCACCGCCTGCATCGACGCAGCAAGGAGCGTCCACGCAACCCATTCACTCATCGGCAGACCGCCAACCAAATGGCTTTGGTTGTTATTCGCCCAGCGCTCACGCGTCCAACGGTCGCCAATTCCCATGGAAGCCGAACGGCACCCGATGATCGAGGAAAGCTCTAGCGATAGGGCCATCACTTACGTTTTGCGCGTCGAGTATCACGAGCTGGCTTTTATCCTCACGCGCGTCATAGAGATTGGCGAGCAGATACCCTTCTCCCTCGGTCTCCCCACTTGCCACAAAGATAGGCTCTGAGGTGCCCATGTGCCCTCCAAAATCGCAGACGGCAACTCGGTCCAGTTCATGATCAATATGCGCGATCGCACTGAAATTTTGAGTGGCGGACTTTTCCCCGCCTTGGCAGGCGAAGTAGCCGTGGCGATAAGATAGGCCCGCTCGTCGCTCGTCCAACCGGGGAAATTCTGAGAACCTATCATCGAGCGGCTCGCTCTTGTAGGTGTTCGTATCGCCATCGACATCTAGCGTCCACCTGTGCAGTTTCGCATTCGCTTTACTAGGGTCGCCCATCGATCCATCAGGTCGAGGGAAGAGCGGCGCTTCTGGGTACTCACAGACATCACAGATCAGTTTCCCATCTTGCTCAAACGCGTTCATAGGGTGGAACACATAACTTGGTGATCCTTCAAACCAGCGGATCTTATCCACGGACTCCCCACGCTTTAGTACCCCAAGATAGGTCCCAAGTTCGGGCTCCCACGCGAATGCGGGTCCACCTCGCATTGCTCGGTCAAGCGAGCCCGACAGCGGCATGATGGGAAACAGAACATAGTTCTGAGTGACCATGAAGTCGTGTACCATCGACGAATAAGGCGCATCGAAAACCTGACTCTCAGTCAATTCACCATCCGCAGACACCACATGAAAAGACATCCCTTTCGACATAGGCCCACTCGTGCTGTAGCCGAAAAACAGCATCTCACCTGTTTCTGGGTCAATCTTTGGATGAGCTGTCATCGGTCCTTCTAGCCGGCCACCGAAATCCCAAGCACCTTTCGACGCCAATGAATTCGGATCGAACTCGAATGGCGCGTGCCCTTCCTCCAACGCAAGCAAGCGGCCGCCGTGCCAAACGATGTTTGTATTAGCAAGACCATCTGTTTCCATGCCGACGACGCTGGGATCGGCGTCCATCGGATTAAAGGCCGAAAATAAGGCCCGTCCCGCGGCGCGTTCCAATTCAAACTTCTTCGTTCGCGCCCAACGATTCTTGTAACCAACGCGCCCATTCTCAATATGAAATGCGTGGAGCATGCCATCGCCAGCGAACCAATGGTGTCCACCTCGCGGCGCAAACTGTGGGTTAGGTCCATTCCGTAAAAAAGTCCCAGAGAGATCCGCTGGCACCTCCCCTTCGATGACTAGATCGGGTGCATCGCATTCCATTTGAATGGGTGCGAACCCGCCGACCAGATTCGGATGCTTGGGCATGGGTTGGGCCATCACGCTTCTCCTTGATTAATGGGCGTTTTTTAAGAATGTGTTACGCTCGTTTCGGAGTTTAACCACCCGACCCATCGCTGAACAGTTTAGACAAGGCGCTTAAATTGGTCGGCGTCACCGGCCTGCACCAACCCAAAGCGCCAGCGCAGGTCCGCCAAAAGCCCAAAGGCTAGGTACGCGGCCTGGGGGACTAATTCTTGGCAACCGACCGGGGCGCCAAATTAGCAACAGACTCTGACACGTCAGAACCGCTAGGCACCCACATCGCGCGCAAACGCTAACCGCTACTTGTCGCCTCATAGTTTGTCGTCTCTCTTAAGGAGGTCTGCTGACGGTCTTATTCAATATCTCTCTCAAGCATACGACCAGAGCAGAGTGCGGCTGAACAATCAGGGGCCGCGGGTCACACGGGAAGAAAGCGCGTTCCTATCAGCATTTCATACAATGATAAGAGGCGATGGGGATGAGCGGCGGGCTGGTGCATTGAAGCGCCCGTGCTTGAGGCGTTTCTCTTGGTCAGCACCCATGCCGGGTGCCAACCAGAGAACGAACCATCAGTGGACTGGGCTCGACGGACTACAGCACTTCCATGATCGCTTCGGCAGAACTGACTTCAAATGCCCCGCCCTGTTCTGCGTTCAACTGAGTAATCACGCCATTTTCTGCGATCAATGCATAGCGTGATGAGCGCTGTCCAAGACCAAAACCAGACCCGTCCAATGTGAGACCCATTGCGGCTGTGAAGTCACCATTGCCGTCACCTGCCATGATCAGTTCTTCTGCATTCTGGGCACTACCCCACGCGTTCATAACAAATGCATCATTCACAGACAAACAGATGATCGCATCTACACCCTTGGCCTTAATCTTGTCTGCGTTAGCGACAAAGCCAGGCAAGTGGGCAGCGCTACAGGTTGGCGTAAACGCGCCAGGCACGGCAAAGATCACAACCTTCTTATCCGCCGCAAATTCACCAATATTCAAATCTTCGGGGCCCTTCTCGCCCATCACTTTAACCGCCACTTTGGGCAGCGCATCACCTTGACCTAGCGCCATCTCTCTCTCCGTTATCGCTGGATTACTGGAGCGCCTAGTCTCCAATGACCGCTTGAGAAGTTCAAGCAGATTGTCTGGATATGCAGAGAGCAAAGCCGTAGGCGCCAAACCTAGAGCGCTCAGCATAATACTACGAATTGGTATGGGCGCTGGGATTGGCGCGGGTATGAGTACCAGTATTAGTGCCAGCATCAGCATGCAGAAATCCTTGCCTCAGTGCTTAACAATCGGCTGTGGATCATGGGTGAAATCACCCCGAGTGGTTCTCCCCACGAACTCGGGAAAAAGCGACGTACAAGCCCATCATCCAGTCAGTTCTATTGCCACGTCCCAGGCTAGCCTCAAAGAAAAAAGCGTTCGAAGAGGAATTGGAGCGCCTAGATTACGAGAGACGCATGCTCGAGGTCGAGAGCAGTGAGTGATCAATCATGGGTGCTGAGTGCTGAAGTTTCACACTTTGCTCATTGGCAGCGGAGAACGTCAAGCGATCGCCATAGAGATGTGCCGCCTATCGTCAAATGGCAATTGAATCGGATCGCCACCCCGCGGATGCATCACCGCACCGCGGGCCGCGTACTGCAATATAAATGCCTTCCTGCAGGCATCCGTCAGGTTCGGACCGGTGCGATGAGGTGTGAGCGATGAAAACACCACAATGTCTCCAGGACTTGCTTCGACAGCGGCAGGTG
>CAJXDD010000128.1:0-8327 GCA_913052075.1 uncultured Gammaproteobacteria bacterium | reverse complement strand
CGCTGGCTCTTCTCCATTTGCTTCTTGACGCGACCCCGGATCTTCTTATCGACCCCGACCATTTCAACTTGACCAGTTAGCCATGCCAGCATCTGATCCATTCGCTCTCGAATGGTCTCCGTCTCTAGCAACTTCTGCTTCTCTTGTAGAGAGAGGGTTAGCTGGGCACCTATGGTATCGATTAACCGGCTAGGATCATTGATCCCTCTAATCGATGTCAGCACCTCAGAGGACACTTTCTTTGAGGTCTCTGCGTACTGCTCAAAAGCCTCCATAATGGACTGACTGAGCGCTTCTGCCTCACCCTCAGTCATCGAAGGCTCTACCACGGGTTCTACATTGGCTGTAAAAACGTCCTCTGAATCGTGGAGATCACTGACTTTGGCTCTAGATTCTCCCTCGACAAGAATCTTGACGGTTTTATCTGGCAGCTTGATCAGTTGAAGCAACAGGGCAGTGGTACCTACCCGATAGAGATCATCAGCCTTCGGGTCAGTGTTTTCCGGATCGCGCTTAGCCAGTAATAGTACCCGCTTTTCGCCGTCGGAAGCTTGAGCCATCTCAAGGGCTCTAATCGATTTCGGCGTCCCGATAAACAGAGGTTGGACGCCGTGAGGGTACACCACCATATCTCGCAAGGTGACCACCGGAACATCTATCATGGGACTTTTACTTTCTAAATCAGTCATCCAACTGTCTCTTTTTTATATGGATCGGTTGTGCGCCTTTATCTTCGATTACGTGTTCTATCAATCGGCTTTCGCTTCTATCGATTTCTACAGCAATGCATTTTCCCATTCTTCATTGAGGGCATGGACTGTACACTCATTGCGTGATGTCGCGAGCCATCTTGCTGCTTATCTGCATCTCGAAGTTTCTATTCTCACTCTAGCACGAGACAAGATCTGGTTGACGATCAATCGCTAACTTCGGTGGCCATTGCACTGCAGACCTAGTTTATACGGTACTAGCAACCAGGCTGGTCTGTATCAAGGACACTGAACGGGCTTTCTGGAGAAACTGCGTAACAATGGGCCGTGCGCGAATCTTTTTTTCGAACGACTCAAGTACAGCAATGCCGTTCTAGACTAAATCGTCGGTAGATTGATGAGTCGATGCAAGCGAGAATTCGCAGTTAAACCGTGATTCAGCGGTGTCAGTTCAGAGGGATTGGACTTGAACGCGTCAGAGCGGGTCACTTAACATTGTTGTTGGCTAGTCTGTGTTCTAGCACCCACTGCGTATCAGCACATTATTCAAGTAGCGACTCCTAATGTCATAGGGGCTGTGGGAGGATTCAGTGCTCCCTTTAAAGCTCGGGCCTTCCATGCGACTTTAGCTACCGCATCAGGCGCTCTAGCGAGCGACTTACTGCTTAATCAGGCTCGCAGTGCTGTCACTTTGTGCAGGAGAGGTTTCGAAAGGACTTTGCGATCGAGGTCTAGGATTCCATAGACCCTTAGGACTCTTGCGACTTTTTCTTCTCAGGCGTTTCGTAGATCAGCATTGGCTCGCTTTTGCCCGTAATGACATTTTCATCCACAACCACTTTTGCAACGCTGTCCTCTGAGGGAATATCGTACATCACGTCAAGAAGGACTCCCTCCAAAATTGATCTGAGCCCACGTGCGCCTGTTTTACGTTCCATTGCTTTTTGGGCGACGGCGCGTAGTGCATCTTCTCGGAAGTTGATTTCTACGCCTTCCATCTCAAACAACTTCGAGTACTGTTTGGTGTAAGCGTTTTTAGGCTCAACCAGAATTCTTACCAGCGCCTCGGCGTCGAGTTCATCAAGCGTAGCTAGCACCGGGAGACGCCCTACAAACTCTGGGATTAGGCCATAGCGAACCAAATCATCTGGCTCGAGCGTCTTCAACGTTTCTCCAAGATTGGCCTTGTCTGATTCAGAAACGACGTTGGCGCCGAATCCAATCCCGCTCCTCGCAGACCGGTCTTGAATCACTTTGTCCAAGCCAGCAAATGCCCCTCCGCAGATAAACAATATGTTAGAGGTGTCCACCTGCAAGAACTCTTGCTGCGGATGCTTACGTCCGCCTTGAGGGGGAACTGACGCGACCGTACCCTCGATTAGTTTTAATAGTGCCTGCTGTACTCCCTCACCTGAAACGTCTCTTGTGATAGAAGGGTTGTCGCTTTTCCTTGAAATCTTGTCTATCTCGTCGATGTAAACAATGCCGACCTGCGCTTTCTCGACATCGTAGTCGCACTTTTGCAGAAGCTTTTGAATAATGTTTTCAACGTCCTCGCCAACATATCCTGCTTCCGTCAGCGTTGTTGCGTCCGCTATTGTAAACGGCACGTCCAACAGTCGGGCGAGAGTTTCTGCTAATAACGTCTTTCCTACACCGGTAGGTCCAACCAGAAGAATATTGGACTTCTGGAGCTCGACATCATCTTTTTTACCTGAGTAATTAAGCCTTTTGTAATGGTTATACACTGCCACCGAGAGCACGCGTTTTGCTCTCGCCTGTCCAATTACGTACTCATCAAGAATCGCGCTGATTTCTCTAGGCGTTGGGAGTTTCTTGAATTCGGCCTCGTCCTGCGTTTCCTGAAGCTCTTCACGGATAATGTCGTTACAGAGCTCGACACACTCATCGCAGATATACACAGACGGGCCGGCAATCAGCTTTCTCACTTCATGCTGACTTTTGCCGCAGAAATTGCAGTGCAGTAGCTTGCCGTCTCCAGTATTGTCTTGATTATCCGTCATGGCTTCCTCGGGAAATACCCAATATGTTCTCTATGCTTGCCGCTCTTGGTGCTGGCGGCTTGAGTTTCTTTTAATGTCAGCCTGCTTCTTCTTAACCGACATAGTAACCAGCTATTTTTGATCGCTACTCTTTTCTAACGATCGCTTTCACCGGCCCGCATTCGCAGCAATTTGGTTAGTCGCTATACCCACCAAGAGGCACGCCACCCGACCAAGTTGACAATCACTCTATCACAAACGGCAGCATTGACGATGGCCGCGGCCGTTGGACGGATTTCCCACGAGGTGTTCGTGCCGCCGGGCCTACTAGGATGAACCTTTCTCCCTTGGCGCCTGAACCTCGTCAATCAAACCATAGTCCCGAGCTGCCTCGGCGTTCATGAAGTGATCGCGTTCCGTATCTCGAGCAACTTCTTCTACCGTTTTGCCCGTATGGTCGGCCAGAATGTGGTTCAGTCTCTCTCGCAGATAGAGTATTTCCTTAGCTTGGATCTCGATATCCGAGGCCTGTCCCTGAGAGCCGCCACTGGGCTGATGGATCATGACACGTGAATTCGGCAGGCAAAACCGCTTGCCCTTTGCACCGGCCGCCAGAAGTAGCGCTCCCATACTCGCCGCTTGGCCAACGCACAATGTAGAGACATCACAGTTGATAAATTGCATCGTGTCGTAAATGGCCATTCCCGCCGTGACGGAGCCGCCCGGCGAGTTGATGTACAACTGGACGTCTTTATCAGCGTTTTCCGACTCAGCGAACAGCAACTGTGCTACCACTAAATTCGCTACGTTATCGTCTATGGGGCCGACCACAAATATGATGCGCTCTTTAAGCAGGCGGCTGTAGATATCGTACGAACGCTCCCCCCTCGCAGTTTGCTCGAGCACCATAGGGATTAAGCCAAGCGACTGTGGTGGGAGACGTAGAGTGTCACCAATGCTCATAATACGCTTTCCTTTGATTTGTTAACTCTCTGTAGCGGCTCAAAGCTACGTATTTCCTGCCTCGGCTCGGTGATAACGCGAAACCTATCACCGAATCGCCATCCTTTGAACACTACACTGTCCTAGGTATGTCTCAAAACCTCTTAGTTACTTGCCAATCCATGGCATCGATTAACTCTTACGCAAAAGGTCAGTAACCCTCTCACTGACTGCCGGTATATTCGCACACCGCGATTTACCGATATTCACACCACTTGAGCACTTGGCCGGTACGCGGCGGTCAATTAGTCGACTAGAAAGCAGCCAGCGATTAACTCAGTCTTTACCCGCCGCATTCTCGCTGGATGACTCGTCACCAACGCCCGTCTCACCATCCGGCGAGTCCTCCTCCTCGGCGGGTGGCGGCGGCTGAATCGCCTCCTCGTAACTCATCTCGACCGTTTCGACCGACATTTTTTCTAGCAATGTAGCAACAACCTGCTCTTCAAGCACTAATCCTTGCACTTGGCTCAGTGCTTGCTCGTTGCTGTAATAGTAATTAATCAGTTGCTCTGGCTGCTCATAGCTGGATGCAATGTCCTCGATTTTTTCTCGTACGCGATCAGCATCTGCCTCTATGGACTCTGTTTCGACGACAGCGTTGACAATGAGACCGAGTCGAACTCGTTTCTCCGCTTCCTCTGCGAATAACTCTTTGGGTAACATGTTTTCATCAAACTGTTGTCCACCCCCAAACTGCTGAACCATGTTCTGCCGCATGCGTCCACACTCGTCGTCGACCAACGCTTTCGGCACCTCAACCTCAGTGACTTCCAGCAAACCATCCATTACTTGTGACTTTACGCGATTATCAATGGCGCTTTGGAGTTCCTTCTCCATGTTCCTTTGGACTTCAGCTCTGAAAGCCTCTTCTCCACCTTCTTCAACGTTGAACAACTTGAAGAATTCCTCATCGAGCGCTGGTAGGGTCGGTTCGGCGACTCCTTTCAGCGAGACGAGGAATTCTACATCCGCGCCAGCCAAAGCCTCTGCGTGGTACTCCTCTGGAAAGGTGAGCGACAGCGTCTTCTCCTCTCCTATTACCATCCCCACAATGCCGTCTTCAAATCCTGGAATCATCGAGCCAGAGCCAAGAATCAGTTGGTGATCTTCACCCGAACCACCATCGAAGGCCTCACTATCTTTAGTACCTGCGAAGTCAATGGTCACCTGATCATCGTTCTGCGCAGCACGCTCAACCGATTGATATTCCTTTCGCTGTTCACGCAACTTTTCGACCATTGCGTCGAGGTCTGAACTAATGACCTCAGCTTTGGGTTGACTAACTGTTACACCGGACACATCACCCGGCACCACTTCTGGCATCACTTCAAATGTTGCGGAAAAAGAAAGGTCCTTGTCAGACTCGATGACGACATCATCGATTTGCGGCATACCCGCTGGTTTCAGCGTTTCCTGAGTGATGGCGTTGCTGTAACTCTCCTGCATTACTTCGCTGGCGACTTCCTGCAGAATTCCCTCGCCAAAACGCCGACGCACCTCTCTGACGGGGACTTTGCCAGGTCTAAATCCCTTGATTCGAGCTTGCGAGGCCGCCCGCTTGATCCGCTCCTCTACCTTTGGGGTAATTTCGCTCGCGGGAACAACAACCGTCATCTTGCGCTCCAGATTCGAAACGCTCTCAACTGTAATTTCCATAGCCGTTTGACACTCGTCATTTCGACGATGGGGCCTGCGCTCCTACCGCCAATTTTGAACATAGAAAATGAATTAATGGTGCGAAAGGAGAGACTCGAACTCTCACACCTTTCGGTACTGGAACCTAAATCCAGCGCGTCTACCAATTCCGCCACTTTCGCACATGTGATTGAGATAGCTGACGTTTACAGGTCTTTTGAGCCCAGTGCCTACGGCCTATGGTCAGCTATCCCCTGCTGCCCATTGCTCACTGCACATTTGACTCACCTAGCCCTTTACGCCGCATCTAAAGCGCCGAGATTATAGAGACAAAGACCCACTGGCTCAAGGCAGGCTGATCAAAGCTCTTTGGAGCGCTGAGTACCAGCATGTAATGTGTTGACAACTGTACAAATAGCCACTCACCACGTGATCAAACTCGACAAAGGTGGGGTATTCATCGCCATACCTGTGAACACTCTAGCTTAAGCCTCCTTCGCTGCGGTCCTCTTCACAGAGCATCCTTCCTTTTTTTGGCTATCCCCTGGTCATTCCGGTGCTTTAGGTTGTTTCGTCACTGATCCCATAGGAACGTGGCAGGTGTTAAAGCCAAAGACCGACTATGGCTCTAGAACCCCAATAGCGTTGCGTAACGGTCTTTATGATATGCCACACCGCCGTAGGCAATTTCCAGCACTCGTGCTCGCTTCAGATAAAAACCTGCATCAAATTCATCCGTCATCCCGATCCCACCGTGGATCTGAATCAACTGATTGGACATGTCATGCAAGAAGGCTCCAGCCTTTGCCTTCGATAATGCAACCAAACTCTCCCGATCTTCAGATCCGGAATCCAATGCTTGCAGCGCCGCCTCGACACAGCTTCTCGCTAGCTCCATCTCGGTATAAAGGCTCGCCGCTCGATGACCCAGTGCTTGGAAAGATCCGATTACCTGACCGAATTGCTTCCTGGTCTTCAGGTAGTCGAGTGTCATCTCGAAGGCATAGCCCGCAGTACCCAACATCTCCATAGCGAGACCTGCTCTCGCAATATCTAAGATCAATCCGAGATGACTAGCCGCAGAGCCTTCCTCGCCCACGAGCGCGTCTTCTCGAACCGCTACGTCGTCAAAACTGAGATTGGCGTATCCTCTGGCGTCCATGGTTGCAAGCCGACTACGAGTGAGGCCCTCTGCACTTGCTTCTACCAAAAATAGGCTTAACCCGCCTAGCGATCCGATCGACCCCGCGGATCGCCCTACGACCACAAAATGAGAGGCCGCCATACCCTCCATAACGAACGTTTTCTCACCTGAGAGCACATAGCCTGAATCTGATCGCTTCACCGTCAACGCTGTATTTTCTGGGCTATGCCTAGCACCCTCTTCAAGGGCAAGGCTGACGATTGCTGAGCCATCGGCAACTTTCGGCAGAATCCAAGTCTTCTGAGCTTCATTGCCCGCTTGGATGACGGCCGATGCACCAACTAGCGCAGAGGCAAACAAAGGACTCGCCGTTAAGTGTCGCCCGAGTTGTTCAAGCACAACACCAAAGGTGAGGTATCCAAGCCCTGAGCCTCCATAAGCTTCCGGGATAAGCATGCCGGGCCACCCGAGATTTACCATCGCATCCCATGTTTCAGGAAAAAATCCTAACGGTGTGCCGCTATCTCGCATCGCCCGGAATTGGGTTACAGGAGAGTCGTCACGCACCCAAGCAACCGCCTGGTCGCGGATCATCGTCTGTTCTTCTGATAGTAAGGCCACGTCTTCTCCTTATCCTTTCTGCGTTGTCTCGGGAAGGCCGAGAATGTTTTTCGCAATGATATTGTTCTGAATCTCATAGGACCCGCCATAGATCGAGATTGCTTTGCCTGACAACCAACCGCGAACATTTTCGAGCTCGTCCTCTGAGAACGCATCGCCCTCCCAACCTACGCCTTGATGACCCATAATCTCCAGCAAGAGCTCCGCCCGATCCTGCGACACTCGCGTGGCAGAATTCTTCAGTATAGATGCTGCCGCACTCACTTCTGGATTACCCTTTGCCTCCGCCGAAATTCGGGAAATTGTGAGGCCGTGTGCTTTTGTATGCATTAGGTGATCCACAATTCGTGAACGCAAATCTTTGTCCGCTAAGGCCCCATCTTGATCGGTGCCACAATAATCCTTTGCAACTTCTTGTAGCGGTTGCGCCGTTTTATTACTGGTCGGTCTGGCTCCCGTTTGACTTGCTCGTTCGTGCTGCAAAAGCCGCTTGACCACACTCCAACCATCGTTTCTCTTGCCAAGCAGATCCGTCTTTTCGGCCTCGGCATCATTAAAGTAGGTCTCACAAAAGGGGGACGCGCCGGCAATAAGTTTAATGGGTCTCGTCTCGACGCCTGACTGGTCCATCGACAAGAGCAGAAAGCTGATGCCGTCTCGCTTGGCAACGCTCGAGTCGGTTCTGACAAGGGCGCCGCACCACTGGGAGATATCTGCGCCTGAAGTCCAAATTTTCTGACCGTTGATCACCCATTGGTCGCCATTCTCTTCCGCTTTGGTTTGTAGCGACGCAAGGTCTGAGCCAGCATTAGGCTCGGATAAGCCAAGACACCACCTGACCTTGCCGCTACAAATACCGGGGAGGTGCTTCAACTTTTGCTCTTCTGTTCCGTACTCGAGGATCGTTGGACCAACCATGGTCACACCCATTCCAGCCAGTAGCGGAATTGGGTTGATTGCCCCGGCTGCGTGCATTTCCTCAGATAGGACTGCCGCTTCGGCCGGTGTGAGCCCGCCACCTCCGTATTCAGAAGGCCAGGTGGGCGTTCCCCAACCTTTCTCCCCCAACCGATCCCTCCAGCTGCTAGCATCTTCTGGAATGCTCGCTTCTCCCTCGACGCCACCAAAGGGTTCTATTCCTCTACCAATCAAAGATTTGGGGAAATTGTCCCCTAACCAGTTGCGAACGTCCTGCCGAAATTGACTTAA
>CAJXDD010000127.1:0-8337 GCA_913052075.1 uncultured Gammaproteobacteria bacterium | reverse complement strand
GAGCGCCTGCCTTGCACGCAGGAGGTCGGCGGTTCGATCCCGCCTGGCTCCACCACTTTCCTTCAATACTTGCGATTATCGGGTACTCGTCCACCGGACGAAATATATAAGACAGCCAGAAGTGGGTCTGCGCGCAGACACTCCTACAGAAGCGTAAATCACCGCCGTTAGCCGGGAGCCAGCCGACTGATGCTGGTGCCTCATTAGAGGCACCAGCAATCGCTAGAACTGAACCAGCTTCCGTAGTTCAAAATTTTCCTAACGAATTTCTTTAACGAAAAGGTGGTGTTGTTTTTTCCCTTTTTTGACCAAGAAGTATCTCTCGTGCAAGGCACCGGCTGAAACCAAGACCGCCTTATCGTCAGTTGTCTTAGAACCATTAACTGTAATCGCATTTGAAGCGATCAACTTTCTAGCCTGCCCTCTGGTCACTTCGCCTTTAGGGGTGACAGCAAGCCCGGAATCAACCAATGCGTCAATCAAAGAAACTTCGCTTGCCACAATATGGGTCGCGGGCAATCCATCCTGGGCTAGTTGCTCAAAATCGCTTGCGGTCAGGGACTCAATATCATTGGCAAATAGCGCTCGAGTAATTCGTTTTGCGCTTTCGAACGGCGCATCACCGTGCACTAGTCTCGTCACCGTTTCGGCTAAAACCTGCTGTGCCGCCCTTTTTTCAGGCGCTTCCTCGAGGGATTGAACCAACTTCTCAATCTCTTCTGATTCCAAAAAAGTGAACGTCCGAATGAATCGAATGACATCGGCATCAGACACATTCAGCCAAAACTGGTAGAACGCGTACGGAGAAGTCTTCTCGGGGTCAAGCCAGACCGCACCTGAAGAGCTCTTCCCAAACTTTGTGCCGTCCGACTTAGTAATCAATGGGTAGGTTAAGGCGTGAGCACCTTCGCCTCCCCTTCGTCTGATTAGCTCTATTCCACTCGTGATATTGCCCCATTGATCAGAGCCACCGATTTGGAGCGTGCACTGATATCGCTCGTTTAGCACCGCATAGTCATATGCTTGAAGAATCATGTAGCTAAACTCAGTGTAGCTGATACCCATTGATTCATCTTCGAGACGCCTACGCACAGTTTCTTTTTGAATCATGGAGTTGACGCTAAAGTGTTTACCGATATCTCGAAGAAACGTAATCACATCAACAGGCTCAATCCAATCTGCATTGTCAACAACCAAGGCAGATAACTCTCCACAATCAAAGTCGAGAAATCGACTCGCCTGATCACGAATCTTCGCTACGAACCGCTTCACCTCCTCACGAGGCTTTAGCTCACGCTCAGACGATCTCCCTCCGGGGTCCCCGATCATTCCTGTGGCCCCGCCCACCAACAAAATTGGCCGATGCCCAGCCAACTGGAATCTACGCAGCGCAAGCAGCGGCACCAAGTTACCCACATGAAGACTGTCAGCCGTAGGATCAAAACCACAATAAAGGCTGCGATGAGACTTTAAGTGCGCTTTGAGCTCTGCTTCATTGCTAGTTTGAGCCACCAGCCCATGCGCTTTCAGCTCTTCAACTGGGTTTTGATCTGCCATTTGTGTCATACGAATGTCCCAAATGCGCTGCTAAGCAGTTTTGCTGGGCGCTCTCTCATGCTAAGGATCGCTTATTATACCGAAACCCAACTTCGCCGCGCCTGTAAGAGGCCGGATCACCAAATGGGTCACCGCGAAAACCAGCCGGCTCTTCTTTTCTCTACCAAGATCCTGCAAACTGCCGGAGCAAGCAGATTCACACCAGAAACATCGTCTATCAAAAGCCACTCTGCACTTCTTTCACTGAGTTATGTTTGAACGCTTTCCAATTTTACATTTGCGAGCAATCACCGCCTTAATGATTACGGGCTTGCTCATCCATCTCTGTTGGCCAGCGCAAGATTCAGAGGAGCAGAGATCCACCGCCTCAACGATTCCCATAATGCTACCCTCTCATGTTTTTGATCAGCCCGAGCGAGCCGACCCCAAGGATGATACATCACCAAAGGTCCCAACATGGACTTGGCAAGAGGAGTCAATCAGTCCAGGCGATAACCTATCCGTTCTATTTAAGCGCAAAGGTATTCCAGCTTCCGTACTTCTCCGGGTTACAAAAGCTGCAGACGATAATGACCTAAAACGTCTCGCGCCTGGGCAGAAGCTCGAATTTGGATTCGACTCGGCAGGGGAATTCTCCGGACTAAGGCTCAAGCGTGATCTGTTAACAACTACAGAAATTTTGTTGAACGAAGAAGGACAATTCACAGCTTCTACCATAGAGGCACCATCCAAGATAAGGCCAATCGTCAAGGTCGGCCATATCACTAAGAAACAGTCCTCGCTTTACTTGGCTGGGCAGTCTATTGAGATCAGCGACAAACTTATTATGGAATTAGCGAACCTTTTTCAATGGGACATCAGCTTTGCGCTGGATTTACGCCGAGGGGACCAATTCCTGATTGTTTACGAGGGTATTTACTCCAACGATACACTGATTCACGAGGGCAATATCCTGGCTGCACACTTCTCTAACATGGGCCAGCAGTATGAGGCCTATCGCTACACAGACCCCAGCGGCAAGGTGGGCTACTTCGATGCAGACGGCATCAGTCTGCGCAAAGCGTTTATTCGAGACCCTGTTCACTTTTCCCATGTGAGCTCACGGTTCAATCTTAGTCGAATGCATCCTATCCACAACCGGAAAATGCCTCATCGAGGGATTGACTACGCGGCCGCTCGAGGGACACCAGTAAAAGCGGCAGGCGATGGGAAAGTCATCTCAGCTACTAGCAACGAGGCCTCTGGCAAGTTCATCGTCTTACAACATGGCGAGCGCTACACAACGAAATATCTGCACCTTTCAAATTTTGCTAACAACATCAGGCGCGGTTCTAACGTCAAACAAGGACAAGTGATCGGTTTCGTAGGATCGACGGGTTGGGCCACAGGTCCTCATCTTCATTACGAATTTTTAGTATCGGGCTCTCATCAAAACCCTAGAACAGTCAAGCTGCCTGACGCAGCTCCCGTCGCACCCATCTACGAAGAAGATTTCAGAGCGCATATCTCTGGATTACAGAATCAATTACAAAATCATCTTGCCCAGGTCGAAGCGGTACCGGGCTCACAAGGCTCTACGCAATCCATCTGAAGGTATCCTCTCAACTGCTAAGCGATTGAGAAAGAATTGCCGCAACCGCAGGTCACGCTGGCATTTGGATTGTTAACAACAAAACGGGAGCCCTGTAAATCCTCCTTGAAATCGACCTCTGCGCCGTTCAAATACTGAAAACTGAGCGGATCGATAATCAGGGTCACACCCTGGTTCACAATGAGCGTATCGTCCTCTTCAACATCTTCATCGAAGGTGAATCCGTACTCGAACCCAGAGCAGCCACCGCCTGTCACGAACACTCTCAATCGAAGATCCGGATTGGCTTCTTCTTCAATAAGGAGACTCGCTTTTTTTGCCGCGGCATCAGAAAAAGCCAACGATAGGATGGGTTGAAGAGTATCACTCATTTCTAAACTCTCTCGTCGCTCGTTAGTCTCTGGACGATCTGAGGTGCGACATCTCCATCAGACGCTTTTGCCTAGCTCACGGCTGTTCTAAGAGCTGGCGGCCACTTGATTGTAGACCTTTCGGATTCCTTTAACTCAACCGCTTCTAATCCTGATGACTCTGTTACTAAAATCAAACCGAAGACTACCTAATCGATCGGGCCGATTATTCCAACTCAGAGTGAAGAATCAGCCATGCACCCCTTATCAAATTCGCTCTGAGCCCGCTTATTCTCGGAGCCACGATCCTCACTTTTTGTAACAATACGTACGTTGCCCAGCTGGTCGCAGCTCTCCATGCGATGCTCTAAATTGTAGAGTGACTTGTCAGAGCAGGCACAACCGATCTGCATCCACTCTGCAAACGTTATCTTCTAGGTTGACTTGATATTTGTCACGGTGGCCGCCCGCTGAGCCATGCGAACCTCCGCTTGCTCAACAACCATTGCGGACTCTAACTGACGGATGCTGCCCGTAAATTGCCCTCCTTTCGCCATCTCCATCGAGGCATAGTAGATATTTCCATTCACCCTGGCAGAGGAGAGCAAGGAGATGTGCGCACTAGCATAGGTGTCACCCTCCACTCGCCCACTCACAGTGACAGTAGGGACTTTGATGTCTCCGATTACCTGGCCACTCGGCTGGATTTGAACTTTCGACTGCAAGTCTTTTCCAACCAAGTCCCCCCGGACTACACCATTAACTATCAGTTCCCCAGAAAACAATAATCGGCCCTCTATTTCGAGATTTTCTGCTATGAGGGACACGCGCGTTCCCTTCAAATCTGGTCGTTTCACGTCAATTCACCACCTATCCGTGCAAGATTTCATGCGAAACTTGCGAGCTCCGCATCACCCACATCGACTGACTCGTTTAACACTGCTTAACTTTCAAGATTTTATCGTAGTCCTTTTTTTGGCCCTGCGCGATCAACTGATCAAAAGCCCAAAGAGGAAAATGGCTGATTGGCCACTATTATCCCATCGATTTCAACGCTTATTGTTGCCGAGCGAACCACCGCATATGGCGGCACCGGGGCATTACCCTCAAAACGCTTGAAGTAGACAAACTCAAACGGCAACTCTTCCGCTACTGCTTCAACACGACTAAGCATGTCCTCACTTTGCTCAGTATATTCATAAGCAAGACGCAAAATGCCCCTCGTTGATTGATTTTGAACGGCCGACTGCGTAATGAGTGCCCAAAATTGCCTCTCACCGTTTGGACCTTGGATTATCTCGGCAGACTCGATGACCACCTCAACGCCCACCTCCGAAGCGTTTAACAGGTTCTTGTAGTAGACCTGCTGATCCTTTAGCGTTTGAATCATATTTCGATATTGTGCTAATTGCGGCGTCAGCACCTTTAGCCTTTCTTTCAGGGTTGTTCTCTGCAACTCAGAGGCCACCAAAGCCTGTTTCGTCACTTCGAGGGTATCCGACAACTGTTTTAGCTCAGTATTCAATATCTGGATTCTAGACTCCACGCCGATCGCTAGTTGTTGGGCTCGACTAAATCCTGTCTCGAAGCCGGCCCAGCACAAGCACACCAATAAAAGGATTCCCACGATCATTGCCGCCCACCGATTAATCGGTCTTCGATATGTGACTACCGTTCTTCTTTCAAACCAGCTCCGCACATTCATTTCCTTTTACCCCTTGATATTGCATGCAAGGAATGCAGCCACCAAGGCAGGCTACTCTTAATTGGGCATTTGATATAATGATCGCAGATAGGGTTAACCTGCTAATTATTTCTAGTTCCAAAGCAACTGTGGCTAGGAAACGATCAGGAATCGTGCTCTCTAGCGACATCAATAACCACTCTTGGCAGACTGGCCGAGAGAAACCGATGAATTACTCAACACAATTTACATCACCATGACTAAAACTTCGAAAACTCTGTTTTCACGAGCCTGTGACATTTTACCCGGAGGAGTTAATTCGCCTGTTCGTGCATTTCAACGTGTAGGTGGCGCGCCCGTTTTCTTTGAGCGCGGCGAAGGCGCTTATCTCTATGACGCAGAAGGGCAGCGGTACATTGATTATATCGGCTCCTGGGGACCAATGATTGCTGGCCATGCCCATCCAGCTGTCATTGACAGCGTAACTAATGCCGCGCAAAAAGGCCTGGGATTTGGCGCGCCCACTGAAATCGAAACCGAACTTGCTGTCCGAGTTCGCCAGCTCGTGCCCAGCATGGAGCGCCTGCGAATGGTGAGCTCTGGGACCGAGGCCACCATGAGCGCTCTTCGGTTGGCCCGTGGCTATACAGGCCGAGAACGAATCATCAAATTTGAAGGCTGCTATCACGGCCATGCAGATTCTCTACTAGTCAAAGCGGGTTCCGGAGCACTAACTCTGGGAGAACCAGATTCGGGCGGAGTACCAAAAGCTCTAGCAACGTTAACATTGACGCTCCCTTTTAATGATGAGGAAACCCTCAAAGCGTTTTTTAAGGCAGAAGGTGACACTATCGCAGCAGTGATCGTCGAGCCAATAGCCGGGAATATGGGAATGGTGGAACCACTTCCGGGATTTCTTGAAGCGCTTCGAACTGTTTGTGATGACCATGGGAGTGTGCTCATTTTTGATGAGGTGATGACTGGATTTCGGGTAGCGATCGGCGGCGCACAAAGTGTTTTTGGGGTCACCCCAGACCTCACCACCCTTGGTAAAGTCATCGGCGGAGGCCTTCCTGTGGGCGCCTTTGGTGGTCGAGCCGACATCATGAATTGCATTGCTCCGATGGGCCCCGTCTATCAGGCTGGAACGCTTTCAGGCAATCCAATTGCGATGGCGTCAGGACTCGCAACCATCACACTCCTTTCCGAGCCAGGGTTTTTTGAGCGCCTATCGACAACTACCCGTCAATTGGCTGACGGCCTCAAGGCTCGGGCTGCATCGCACGGTATCTCGCTTGCGACCGTTTCAAGAGGAGGGATGTTTGGGTTTTTCTTCTCCGATGCAGATCCTGTCACCAATTTCGATGCCGTGATGGCCTGCGACGCTGAGCGGTTTAACCAGTTCTTCAGGGCAATGCTTGCTAAAGGCATCTACCTTGCTCCATCGCCGTTCGAGAGCGGGTTTGTTTCAGCCGCACATGACGATCGAGATATTGAAACCACGCTGCAAGCCGCTGATGAAGCGTTTGCCGAACTCACCCACTAACACCCGTGCAACCAGTCCGACTGGTAAAAACCCTCACCCGCTAGGAGCAGACACAAATGTATGATGTTTATGGCGTAGGCAATGCTTTGGTTGATTCTGAATACCTGGTCACTGAAGCCATTTTGGCGGAATCCACATTTCCAAAGAGCGGTATGTCACTTGTTGACGAAGCCAGTCGAGTGGCCCTCCTCGATCTGATTGAGCAGCGGCATGGAATTCAGAGAGAGGCGCTCGCGAGCGGTGGCTCAGCGGCGAATACCATTGCCACCGTTTCTGGACTTGGGGGTAAGGCCTTCTATAGCTGCAAGGTTGCTGGAGATGCGACCGGTGCTTTTTTCTTGAAAGACCTTAGTGCCCAGGGGATTGGTTGTAACTACGACGAGACCGACTGCCCCGACGGCGTTACCGGGGAATGTATTTCCATGATCACTCCAGATGGTGAGCGAACGCTCGTTACGCATCTTGGGATTACTCAAAGCTACTCGCACAGTGAGATCAAAGCGGCCGCCTTAATCCAGTCGAAGTATCTCTACATCGAGGGATATCTAGTCAGTTCAGAAACAGGTTTCGAGGCGGCGCTCACCGCACAAGCGATTGCTAAGAGTGCCGGCGTACCCATTGCGCTCACGCTGTCTGATATTGGCATGGTGCAGGGGTTCAGGGACCAGTTCGAAAGACTCTTCGAAGCGGGTGTCGACCTCGTATTCGCCAACGAGGATGAGGCCATGGCCTGGACAAATGCAGCAACCAGGGATGAAGCCGCTTCGCGACTCGCTTCAAGCCCTAGTGCTTTCGCGCTCACCCTTGGTGGAGAAGGAGCTTTGGTTAGCGAGCGTCAAAGAGAGCCTAAACTGATACCAGCAAGGGGCGTCAGCCCGATTGATACCACAGGTGCTGGGGATACTTTCGCCGGGGGTGTCCTTTACTATTTAACGCGCGGCTGCGATCTCGCTGAAGCAACTGCACGTTCGCACCCACTGGCTGCCGCCGTCGTCTCTCAATACGGTGCTCGGCTCAGCCATGACGAGCTGCAAACACTCTCTGCAAGCTAGGGGAGTGCGATTCAAGCGAAAAGGCGGTTCGCAGCGCTGTCGGCGTCAGCACCTCACTGGGACGACCAAACCCCACTTGGGAGCCACGCTCGCCAAGGAGCAGAACAGTCTGGTCATGCACCGGCATGCTCACAAACTGGTGCGTCGCATCAATTAGCGTCAACCCACCCATAACCAACTGCTCCAACAGTCCGATGACCTGATCTTGGATCTTCAAGTCCAGAGAGGTCAGCGGCTCATCGAGTATTAAAACCCGCTGATCAGGCTCGAACCAGACTTGGGCCAGAACTCGCGCTAACCGAACTCGCTGAAACTCGCCACCAGAAAGGCCGAGAACCTTGCGATTTCGAAGCACTCCTAGCGTCAACGACTCGATGACAGCATCCATCACGTCACGGTGATTGAACGTCTTTTCGTCATGGGGCGCGAGGCCAAGGGAGACATACTCTTCAACGGTGAAAGGGAAAGAAGTGAGGGCAGATTGGGCCAGATAGCCGACGTGTTGGGCTCGATTTAAAGGGGCTATCCCAGTCACTGGCTGATCTCTCAGCTTAACG
>CAJXDD010000126.1:0-8359 GCA_913052075.1 uncultured Gammaproteobacteria bacterium | reverse complement strand
GTCATCATCTGGACCCAAATATCCCTGAGGATGTTGCGTTTGCAGACTCGCGAATTCGCAAAGAAACCATCGCAGCAGAGGATATCCTTCACGATCTAGGCGCATTTTCGATGATTGCCTCGGACTCCCAGGCCATGGGTCGAGTCGGTGAAGTCATCATCAGGACGTGGCAGACCGCGCACAAAATGAAGGTGCAACGTGGAGTGCTCGAAGCCGGGGTCGATCACGATAACGCACGGGTCAAGCGATACATCGCGAAGTACACCATCAACCCAGCGGTTACCCATGGCATCAGTCACGAAGTGGGCTCGATCGCTCCTGGAAAGCTGGCTGATTTGGTGCTTTGGAAGCCCGAATTTTTTGGCATTAAGCCCGCTATGATTATCAAAGGTGGAGCCATCGCCGCTGCACCGATGGGCGACCCCAATGCGTCCATTCCAACGCCGCAGCCCGTCCATTTCCGGCCCATGTTTGGCGCTTATGGCGGAGCAGTGGGCATGAATTCCTTACTATTTGTTTCTGCTACCTCTCTCGAGCATGGAGCGCTTGACGAGCTTCGGCTCGCTAAACAGCTGAGCGCTGTTAGGGGCTGCCGCACGGTGACAAAAGCCGACATGGTTCACAACGATTGGTTGCCTGAGATTGAGGTTGATCCCGAAACCTATGAGGTGAGGGCAAATGGAGAAATATTGACGTGTGAACCGATGGCAGTGCTTCCCATGGCCCAACGCTATAGCCTTTTTTGACGAGGACAGTCATGAGTGAATCATTTCAAGTCGTAGAGTCCGAGGTTCAAGATCAGATGCTGCCCGAGCTCTTACTGGACTTTGACAGCAGGAAGAAGTGTCGTTTCCGAGCCACCGACTCTGAGGGTCATGTCGTTGAAGCCTTTCTGCCGAGAGGGACCGTCCTAACGCATGGCTCGGTTCTGGTCAGCGACGCCAATCGGCGGGTGCGAGTGGTGGCTAAACCTGAGCCTCTTTCGGAGGTGCGGGGAACCGCTGAGGCGTTACTGCCGGTGGTTTACCACTTGGGTAATAGGCATCTCGCCGTGCAGCTTGAGGGTTCTATCATCCGGTATGCAAGAGATCACGTGATTGACGGGATGGTTCGCCACCTTGGGTTTGAGCCTGTTCCTGTTGATATGCCCTTTCAACCCATTGATGGTGCCTATAAGCACCACCATCATCACAGTCATGAATATTAGGCTGTTGAGATTAGCGAGCAGCGCGCTACCAATCGGAAGCTTCGCGCATTCGCAGGGATTAGAGCGTGCTCACCATGATGGGATCGTCATAGATGAAGTGAGCGCCGAGCAGTGGCTTCGAGAGATATACAGTGCAGGCCTCAGTCAGACTGATCTACCTATGCTCCAGGTGATGCGTGAGGCAAGGCTCGCGAATGACGTAGATGAGATGAGTCGCTTGAATCAATTGATGCTTGCAAGCCGCGAAACGAAAGAGTTGTGGCAAGAGGACATGCGTCTTGGCGTAGCCTTAAAAAAACTGCTGGATGTCGACGGAACTGACGTGGTGCAACTGGAGCAATGTTCGCTGGTCACTCAGTGGGCACGGGCAGGTGTCATGTGGGATATCGATGAAGAAGCAACGCGTTCGGCTTATATATTCAGTTGGCTCGAAAATGCCTGTCTGGCCTGTGCAAAACTGCTGCCGCTCGGACAGCAACGGGTCCATCGCTTGATGAAGCATCTCTTCCAGGTTGTAGAGTCTACGCCAAAAGAATTGTTTGATGAGGCGACTTGGGGGCCTTCGCTACCAGGATTAGCGATGTTATCGAGTCGTCATGAATATTTAGAAAATCGATTGTTTTTGTCCTAAGTAGGCAAAGTATTTGTCCCAGATAGGCGAAATATTTTGTTCTTCAAAGGCAAAACATTTGTCCTTCAAAGGCAAAGCATTTTGTCCTAAATAGGCAAAGGCGCTTTTTGCACTACAAATCGATCTGCGCAAGAAGAAAAGGAGACAGGATATGAATCAGTCATCAAAAAAGCCGGCGTTGAGAATGGGGATTGGTGGTCCTGTGGGTGCGGGTAAGACTGCGATGGTCAAGCAACTGTGCATGGCGCTGCGGCAGCGGGTGAATTTGGCTGTTATCACGAATGATATTTATACGCGCGAGGATGCAGATTTTTTGTTGCGCCATCAGGCGTTATCTCCCGATCGAATCAAGGGGGTCGAAACAGGAGGCTGTCCCCATACAGCGATTCGAGAGGATGCGAGCATGAATCTGCTTGCTGTTGACGAGCTGAATGCTGAATTTCCAGGACTCGATCTCATCATTATCGAAAGTGGTGGAGACAATCTTGCAGCGACGTTTAGCCCTGAACTATCGGACCTCACGCTCTACGTCATTGATGTTTCAGCTGGAGATAAGATTCCTCGGAAGGGTGGGCCCGGCATTACCAAGTCAGACTTGCTCATTATTAACAAGACTGATTTGGCACCGCATGTTGGCGCCGATTTGGGGGTTATGGAGAGGGACGCGCGAGCTCAGCGCGGTGATCGACCGTTCGTCTTTACCAATATGAGAACGGGTGAAGGCGTCAGCGAGATCGTCTCGTTCATCGGCAAAGAAGGCATGGTTGATGCGATTCGTAAACTCGAGCCCGATGCGGCGCTAAATGCCTAAGTCCAACAAGTTGTAATCGGCGATGTCCTCTCGAGCTTCTTCATTCCAGAGCAAGGATTGATTGGCGAGTGGCTCGTAGTGGTAGGGCATTTCCTCGGGAAAACGCTCTGCACGTGCACTGATGGCATAGCCGATAAGCTTTGATCGCTGATTGATTCTTTGTTCATCGTAAATCGCCGCAGCGCTATGGATGCCGTTGCCCGCAACACCGAGCACAGAGGATCTCCGGTGGAAGCCAAAGTTGAAGGTGACCCTAGGGTTTGGAGAGGTGTTGGCAAAGCTTCCGTGCACGGCTTGCCGGTTGCAAATCGCCACATCGCCAGGCTCGCATAGCAGAGGAACGGCGTCAGCGAGTCGATCTGATCCAGCGTTTTCATATAGACGGGGTATGTCGGCGCGGGAGCGGTGTGACCCTGGTACAACCCACAGCCCATTGGTGGCATCGCAGCCATAGAGTTGCGCCATAAAATTAAAGCCATGCGTCCCTTCATCGAAATCAGGGTGGTCCCATTGGGTGGTACCGTCTTGGTGCCAAGCGACTGATCCGCCTAGGTGAGGATGTTTGATCCAAATGGCTTCATTGAATGGGACAAAGTCTTTGCCATTGATGGACGCGGCAACGCTAAGAAGCGCTGGATGACCGTAGAGTCTAAGGTGTGCATCAGAGAACTGCAGAGAGCCTAGTACGATTTGAAGCACCGCCTCGGGCGCATCACTCGGGGCGCTCGGTTCATACATTTTGACGGGATGGCGCCCTGAGCTGCGCTTGGTCCCTCCGACAGGGTCTGATAGAGGCGCTACCCATCCTAGGTTGCTCGCCTTGCAATCGGAGCTCAGCGCTGGGCGATTTAACACATCTACGGGCGAGCCCTTGGTTTTAGGCGCTCGAGCGAGCAGGTTGTTCAGATCGCGCTCGAGGTCCTCGAGTTCTGCCGGCCCTAAAACGGAAGTGAATACGTAGAAGCCGGTCGCTTTGTAGGCCTGGATAATGTCGGGGTGAAGCTGCCCATCTTGATCCCAGCGAATGGGCCCTCGATTCCCTAGTGCCATGGCTCTGGCCTCACCCTCGATTCGGTATTTGGCCATTTCGCTTGAGTGGTCGCCGTAAGCGATGGACTCAGTCACGGTGTATCCGCCTTTTCTTCGCTGTTGGATGCTTGATGGGTTGGTTTCGAGAGCAAATCAAGCGTTGGAACAACAGTTTGCATGGGCGCTTTGGGTGGATCAAGTAAGGGTCGACCAATGGGTGTTGATTGGAATGGTTGCGGTGCGCCAGCGCTCGAAGATTTTTTGCATTCCTTAGAAAGACTCCGGCTATATCGCGGTGGAGTTAGCAGGGTTGCATTGAAGTTAGCTGGGATTGATCGACCGGCTCCTAATCTGGGCCAAAGCCTACTCTGCTCCCAGAGCGCTATATGGCAGAAGGTAAGGGAGCGTCAGTGATTGATAGTTGCTGAGATCACTGAGGATCATGACTATGATCGTGATCGTGAGGTCTCATGGCGAATTCCATCGCAAGCTCAGTCACCGCCTCATGGCTAATGGTTTCTTCTGCCGACAAACTTTCGATCAGCGCTTCAGCGAAAATGAAGAAGTAGGGGTAGGCGTCATCTGGTTGATGCGTATGCTCCCAATGCCTAATCTTTTCAATCAGACGCGCCTGTAAACCCGGCCAATGTAAGTCCCCCTGGGCTGCAAGCGCGGTGGCGATAGTGAACACTCTTAGCTCCCACGGTGCATCGAACTGTACCTCGCCATTGGCCGAGGGGGGTGCTGCAACTCCCGCCAGCCCTTCTGGGACCAGCACCATCAGACTGGCTTGACGCGAGCGACGCCGATCATGGCATCCCGACTAATCAGAGCCGCTAGTTCGTACTCGGGCAGGCCAACTGTTTCGGGCGGCTGTTCGGGCAGGACAAGATATCGAATCTCAGCGCTCGAATCCCACACTCGAATCTCTGTACTTTCATCGAGTTGTAGTCCCATCTCACGTAGCACGGTGCGCGGTTCAACAACGATTCGGGAACGATACTCTGGTGACTTATACCACTTAGGGGGAAGCCCCAAGATTGCCCATGGGTAACAAGAGCAAAGTGTGCACACCACGACGTTATGGATGTTCCTGGTGTTCTCTTTCACGATCAGGCGGTCCACTTGCCCGCCCTCAAGTTTCCACTCATTCACAACGGAAGTGGCATCGTCTAACAACCGCACCTTGAATTCCGGATCGGTCCACGCTTTAGCGATCAGGCGGGCACCGTTTAATGGGCCGACTTGATCGGCGTATCGTGCCACGATGGAATCCAGTTGCTCGCTAGTGACGATGCCCTTTTGGGTGAGCAAGGCTTCAAGCGCCTCAACCCGATCGGCAATGGTTGGAGTTTTCGTCATTAGTTTGCCTCCAAGTAGGCTTCAAATAGATCGAGATGGATGATTCCTTCGTCATTAGCGAAGGGTGTTAATCGCACGGTATACAAAAACTGCTGTGCTGGATCGAGCTGGTGCGCGCGAGCATCTGGAAAGGTCCATAGCCCGTGGCAGTCCACAATCGTTCCCTCCCTGTTTCGACCAAATTCAGGCAGCCGGGTGTGACCCGGTAGTGCGTGGCTAATCGTTCGTATGCTTTGATTGATCCGATACTTAGGTGTGGTGATCGGCTCGCTTTGGATGAGATCTTGATCCTTCATGGCGCTGAGTGTGGCGGCTTGGCCCTCGTGATCGGCGGGTTTGGCCTGCGCCGCTCTAGCGGTTGAGGGCGAGTCGCCATCGTCTACGCTTGGTCGCAAAGGCAAGTCATTAAGTTCGTTTGAAGACACGAGGCCTGACTCCAGTAGGAGCAATTCCATTGCGGAAAGCCAACGACCAAAATATCCGTGGTCGAAGTAATGGCCTTCGGCAATGCGTTCGATCGCGTGTCGAAATTCGTCTGTGTTTCGATAAGCGCCTGCTCTTGCCACCAGATTGAGCATCGCGAAGACTCGGCCTTCCCATGGCGCTTCAAAAGGATGTGCCTTTGAAGTTTGGTCCACTACTCCATAGCCTGGCTTGCCGCCTAAGTCATGAATGCCATCCATGCTCGATCCTCGTTACTGCAGCGTACCGCTACCGCTATGCTTCAGACCCCTGAAAAAGCGCGCTTAGATGATCTTCCGGTAATGGCTGCGTAAGCTTAGATACGATGAATGTCAGGGACACGGACACAATCTCGCCCATGACAGCGCACGAGTAGGGATTGGGTCCCTCACCATAGAGCCAAGTTGCCGCATCAAAGAAAAATCCTGGTCCAAACCAGTTCGGATTGATCAATTGGGCATGCAAGATGACAAATGTGGTAATGCCTCCGATGAGGCCAGCGTAAGCACCTGCCCGAGTAACCCCTCGCCAGAGGGCGCCGATAATGAGTGGTCCCGAGAGTGCTGCCATCATGCCGCCAACGCCAATCCATACAATCAAGGCAACGTTAATATCGCGCAAGCCCCAGGCCATCGCCATGGTGATCAGGAGGACGCCGACAGTCGAATAGCGAGAGATCATGAGTACACGGTGATCTAGGGCTTCTTCTGAGAGGTGTGCATGAAATTTCGGAGCAAGAGAGCGACGATAAAGGTCATTCGCAATAATCTGGCTCGAAGAAACGACTAGTCCATCAGCGGTGCTCATTACAGCAGAGAGCACGCCCACACCAATGAGTGCGGCGAGCCAGGTCGGAAAGATCTCGACGAAAAGGAGGGGTAGTGATTGGTTCGGGTTACCCCCTTCGGCATACAGCGCATCTCCGAAATAGACTCGAGCCAGCAGCCCTCCAAGCCCCAGCATCCCTAGGGTAACGCCAAAGAGGGCTGCGAGTTTGACGAACTGAAACCGCTGCGATTGATCCTTTAGTGCCCACAATTTGTTGCCTAAGTGGGGAAGCAATCCGAGCGGCATATGGGCAAAGGCGATGACGAAGATGGACCACCATGAGTGGTACAACGGAGTTTGCGTATTGAGGGCAGTCGTTAACTCTGGATCTTGACGTTGAAGGTCGTCAATCATCCCAGAGAATCCGCCCTCTACCCCGTAGCCGATCAGCGTCAGAATAATAACGATCACAGCAAGAATCAGCATAAGCGCGCCTTGCGCGCCATCGGTCAGAATGTCTGCGTGCGCACCGCCTAGCACAACATAGGTCAACAAAACGACTGTAGTAATAATGAGCGCCCAGTCTGAATCGAGTCCCAGCATGATCTCGAACATCACGACGCCTGAGACCAGCTGCCCAGCAAGGTAGAAGAAGAGGACGAGCGACAAAATAGACACCATGATGCGGATGGCTTCAGACTGATACCGGTCACCGAGATACTCAGGGATCGATCGATTGCCAAACCGGTTTCCCGCGGTAGCGATCAGCCGCATCGAAATCAGGATGCCGCAATACACACCCAGTGGGTAAAGAAAGTTACCCCAGTTGGCCGCGAGTCCCCACTCATAGGACAGTGCCGGACTGCCGAGAAAGGTTGCGCCGCTTGCCGTAGAGGCAGCAAAAGCCAGGGCAAGAAAAAAAGGACCGTATCCTCCTCGGGCGGTGGCAAAGTCATCAGCGTGCTGAATTTTCCGTTGTGCGAATAGCCCGATGCCGATCATGGCGCCGATGTACAGCACCAAGAATATCCACGACCAAGTAATTAACGTCATTTGTCCCCCCCAGGGTGCTTCGATATTAGCGCCGGACGATCGGGCCTTTCTTTGAATAACCTAACTCAAACCAGAGCGGAGTCACAACCGGGTAATAGCGTACATTGCGGGAGAACCCTGGGACTGGACTCGTGTCGGGTAAAGGCCGATCATCCGGCTCGGGAGATGATTTATGTCATTGAGAGTATTTCTTTTCAGCGTGTGTTTAGCGGGAGCGCTAACAGCGCTTGCAGATACGTCAGCGCGTATCGGCAAACAATCGCTGAAGGGCACCTTAGGCGGTATCCCCATGCATCGCTTTGCGATCGATACGGCTGCTCACAGTGAGGTTGGGATTAAAGTCGACGGGCGTATCGATGAACCGGTTTGGGCTCGCACACCCTATTACGACAATATGATTGTCGCTGTTCCTGGTACCGGCGAGCCTGCTGAGTACGTAACAGAGATTCGTTTGATCGCCACTGAGCGAGGCCTCTTTGTTTCGGCTTTGATGAAACAACCGCTCGACTCGTTGACCAAGCGGTTGACGCCGCGTGACCAATTCATCGATCGAGATACGTTTGGTATCACTATCGACCCTTCGGGCCAAGGTCTGTTTGCCTATTGGTTTATTATCGCGCTGGGCGATGCGGTCATGGATGGCAAGGTGTTACCCGAACGTCGCTACTCGAATGATTGGGACGGGCCATGGCTCGGCAAGTCCGCAACCCATGAAGCGGGGTGGTCCGTAGAATTCTACCTGCCGTGGTCGATGTTGAATTTGCCGGCAGCAGAGGGACAAAGGACGCTCGGCTTTGCCGCTAGTCGCCAAGTCTCCAGTCGAAATCAGCGGTATCAATGGCCCGGTCATAGCTATGCGTCGCCGCAATTCGTTACAGCGCTTAATTCAATGTCAGTTGAAGGCGTCTCGCCAAGGCGGCAGTGGAGTTTGATCCCTTACGTCTCGAGCACGCTGGACTACGCTACTAGTGATCAAGATGCGCGTGCTGGACTGGATTTCAACTGGCAATTGAGCTCACGTCTTGGATTAACTGCG
>CAJXDD010000125.1:0-8425 GCA_913052075.1 uncultured Gammaproteobacteria bacterium | reverse complement strand
GTCGTTTCGGCGGTGGCAATGGCTGTCCCGACGCAACGCGCCAAGTGATCCGCGTGGTATGGAACGGCGGGGTTACTAAGCCAGGTGGTGGTGAAGTGGATGATATCGAGCGCAAAGCATATAAAGTTGTAACTGTTAATCCTGAAGGTACCGAAGACACAATCCACCCGTTCGCGTTAGGCGATCTTGGCGACGGTGACAACAATCATGAACTTTGTCTGGACACGCTTAATCAAGTTGTTCGCGTAGAATTCCCGGCGGACTTGGTAACCGATCCGCGCGAGGATCTAAATCCTGCAACCAAAGTGTTGGTTAACAGCTCTCGATGAAACCTGACAGTTGATTTCCTAAGGCTTCTACCCATACCGCGGGCCTAATCCTAGAGTCTACGCTTGAGACACTATTTATCCGAACAAACACTTATTGATCTACTGCTCAAGAAAAAAAACTTCGCACCGCCGTCTAGTGGCATTGAAGGTTTCTTGGCGAGCCCGCTCACAAGGCGAAGTCCATCGCATTACATCACCCTTGCGCGGTTAATTTGGCACTAAGCTCGGTCCCGCCTCATTCTTGAGCAGCCTGACCGCAGGGCGGCATCATATTATGTTATGTTGTAACATAACGTCAGAATTGCACCCAGGCGAAAAGTCAAAGCAATGCTACTGACGAACAACATTTGCCCTTTTTAGAGTTAGTCACGTTTTTAATTAGGCCTACTCAAACCCATTGGGGATCAGAATATGAGTCGCAAACCAGGGAAGAAAAAATGTACCCTACACGTCTGTACGTCCTGTCGCCCCGCGGGGTGGCCGAGGGAGCCAAAAGATGAAAGGCCTGGATTTCAACTCTTCAAAGAACTCGAGGATCGTTTGCATGCGAGTTCATTGCGTGATTCCGTGGACCTAAAAGCAGCAGAATGTTTGAGTCTGTGCCCTCGACCATGCGGCATCGCGTTCTCGTCAGCAGGTTCTTGGACCTATCTATTTGGCGACCAAAACCCAAATATTGGTGTCGATGCGATTATTGACTGCGTCTCCAGATACTTAATGGTGACTGATGGATTGATGCCTCGAAACGATCGACCACCGTCTCTTCAGGGCAGCGTGCTTGGTCGGGTTCCTCCATTGACCCAGTCAGAATTGAGCTAGTTGTACCTGCTGCAATATTTGCTCGATCGGGTCATTACAGGGCCTGGGACAAACCTCTGAATTTGAGAGTCGAGAAGTTAGTGTGAAGGATATAAAGAAAGTTTTTCAAAGTTTCGAAAAGAAACTACGTTCCGCCTCCTGGTTTGACGATCAATGGGCGATATATAACCGAGGCCCATACCTGCAACTCTACAAGGTCAACTGGTTCAATAATAATCAGAGCGGCGTCCATTTTGAAACTTACATCGAGAAGCCTCAGATTCGGGATAAGCGATTTCCGATCTGTCTCCATGCAGAAGAGGACTGCCCTTCTTACACGGAATTCATCGAGACCCTCGTCGCTCGCTCTGGCGACCAGATCCGCAGTTGGAAAGGATACGAGGTGTCAAAGGGGACCTACTCCGTATGCGAGCGCAACATGCCACTGAATTTCAAAAACCTCGAAGATAGACTGCTAGAAGAGTTCAACAGGCTTAGGCGCCTGGAGCCAGTGATTGACGATATCCTCGGGCGCCGCTGATGCCCGAGCAATTAGTCTGAGAGAATTAGTGTGAAACGCCCCAAGAGTCCTTGCTTGAGCATTTGTAATTTTTCCGGAACTAAAGGATGGTGTGTCGGTTGTGGTCGGACGAAATTGGAGAGCCAGAAATGGGCTTCGATGAAACCCTACGATCGATCTCGCATTGAAAACGATCTGAAGCGAAGGCTAACCAAAATCAGAGCTGATATGGAAACGCAAATATGAGTCCTTCCGCCCTCACCCCACCTTGTGTGACCGTCGGTTCAGAAACTGTAACGAAGCAGGATAGCATGGAGATCTGTGGTGCTCAGTCACGTTATCCATTATGGTTCCGTCTTCAATGAGCGTGGCCTGGATAGCTGTAATCAGCGCATCTCCGCCTATTGGCACCCGAATTCCGGCTAGTAAGCATTCATGAGGAGTTGGGCCAGTTTTTTGCCAAACTGACTGCAATGCGAAATTTTTCGCAGCAAGAAATAGCTCCGTAAAACCCGTTCGCTTTATTTGTTGATTAAACGAAGATCGGCCCACCGAGGCTGGCATCACGGCAACGCTGACACTGAGGATTTCCGCACCTACCTATCTTTGGTTCAGATCGAATCGCGCTAACTGCCTGCTCCACAACAGTCGCAGCCTCCAGAACTCTGAGACGCGCGTTTCCAACCAACTCATCGTAGGGAGATAGCACCTCTTCGAAAGCACTGAACCCGTCGGAACAGCCTCCGACCTGGCAAGCAATAACTCTGCCCTGAGCATCCAATGCCCAGCGTCGAAAAAGGTTCTGTCCAGAGCACTGCTCGGCGAAATGCAGGAGCGTTAGGCTGGTGTAATCCACGCCCACCAGCAAAACCAGCCCCCCTTCCTCACAGAGCTTTTCAAACGGCCCGTAGACTCGATGCGGCGCCTGCATATCTATCATCTCTGAGGCACGAGGGCCAACCCCAGCAAAAGAATTGATCGGATGATTACCACGTACGCATTCCGAACGGCTTAGCATAGTCGCTGGGAATATTCCCATTTCACTCAAACTAAGATGCTGCCCACGAATGTCGAATCGACGTTCGTGTGACAGAGGCATCCATTCATCGTACGCCCATCCATTCTGACTCGGCCGGTCGCCCGCAGGAGCTGGTTGTTCAAGATCATAGGTAAAGGTCGGTGCAATAACCGTACACCCTAGTGCCAACAGCTCATCCAGAAGCTCGCCCGCCTCTATTCGGTTACTACCAAAGGAACGCATCGACGCATGAACGCACACTGGTCGATAAGCCAACTTCTCTTTCAATTCTTCAGAAAACAACTTAAATCTGTGCTCTTACTTTCTAGCCAAATATACCCAAAGCAATGCTCTTGATCCGGAGTTTTTGGCAATTCGCAAAACGTCTTGAATCGAGGAAACCCTCGTGACTCGGGCCTTTCCCAATTACGCCAGCCCTCTAACGGTTGCCAGCGACAAAACTCAAACTTGAAAGCCGCTACACGGCAAAAGCTAAAGAACCAGCTGCACCTTCAATCTAAGCTCGTTTTCAGAAGACAGATTAGTCGAGTGGATCGGTGAGCCTACCTCAATCTTCTTACATGCCATTACCGGGAGAAATTAAGGGCCATAGAATGCGTAGTAGTCTCAACCACTCGGCGCCCATCAAACACCCTCTCGCCGTTAACCCAGGTACCCAAAATTGACGACCTAAAGGTGTGACCCACAAATGGGGACCATCCACATTTATAAAGTATGCTGGAATCCACCACCCGAGTTGTTAGGTCAGGTGTGACTAAGACTAGATCTGCATAATACCCCTCACGAAGATAACCGCGCTGCTCAATTGCATAGCGTTTAGCAGGATTGTGCGCAGTTTTTTCAACAACCTCCTCCAAGCTAATGCGATCGTGATACACGTGATCTATCAAACTTAGCAGTGCATGCTGCACAAGTGGCAGACCTGCCGGTGCCTTAGGGTAGTCCTCTTCCTTTTCCGCCAGAGTGTGAGGTGCGTGGTCGGTTGCGATGATGTCAATCCGGCCCGTGCGAAGGGCTTCTATCAGCGCGTCTCGATCCTGTCTACTTTTAATGGCCGGGTTGCATTTGATGAAGTTACCAAGCCGAGGGTAATCATCATCGGTGAACCAGAGATGGTGTACACAAGCCTCAGCAGATATTTTTGTCGTCAATCGGCCCAGGTGAAAAGAGATCCAGTTCTTTTGCGGTTGTGATATGTAATACATGCAGCTGACTACCGTGCTTTTTCGCAAGGCCCACAGCGTACTCGGAGGCCGCGAAGCATGCCTCAACATCCCTTACCCGAGGATGATCCTCGATCGTCAGTACATCCTTCGCTCTCAGTATCTCCTTCTCATTTTGCAGCATAACTGGCCCACTCTCGCAATGGGTTGCAATCAGCGTCGGGGCATGCTGAAAAATCAAATCCAGCGCGCCCGGATCCTCCACCAACAAGTCACCAGTAGAAGCGCCCATGAACACTTTGAGCCCGCAATGCCTGGCTGGGTCAAGCTGCTTGATTTGTTCAATATTGTCTTCGGTCGCGCCTAAATAGAACGAGTAGTTCGCCAAGGAGCGACTAGCTGCCAGCTCAAACTTGTGTTCGAGCGATTCAATGCTGGTCGTCGCTGGGCTGACGTTCGGCATCTCCATGTAACTAGTGATCCCACCAGCGACTGCTACGCGCGATTCGGTGGCAATCGAGCCTTTGTGCACTAGTCCTGGTTCCCGGAAATGCACCTGATCGTCAATCATGCCAGGGAGCAGGTAACACCCGTTCGCCTCAACGATTCGATCACCAGGTTGCGCAGCGATATATGATGCTATCTGAACGATTCGGTCACCTTCGATTCGAAGGTCTGATTCAAAGACACTGCCCTCATTGACAAGACGGACAGCTTTAAACAGCGTACCTACCATCTAAGACGCCTTTCTCTGCCAGGTCGGCCCATCAGGTCTGTCCTGAATTTCAACGCCAAGTACTGCGAGTTCATCCCGGATACGGTCTGCAGCGGCGAAGTCTCTGTCTAAGCGAGCAATCTCTCGCGCATCAACCAGACCCTGGATCTTTGCCGCGTCTTCACTCTCTACTTCTGGTTGCCCAAACCAGCTGGCGGGTTCCTCCTGCAACAAGCCCAGCAGATCGCCTGCTTCCAGCAAAACTTTCTTATGCGCGGCGCGATCATCGTCGGTTGTGGCCTGGCGCGCGGCCTTCGCGAGTCCAAAGAGGGCTGCAATGGCTTCGGGGAAGTTCAGGTCATCTTCGAGTGCCGCGACAACGGGCGCCAGCAGATCCTGCGGATACTCATCCATATCCGGTACATCCTCAAGCTCGCGAAGCACACCGTAAAGACGATCGAGACCACGCTTGGCCTGAATGAGTCCGTCGGCACTCCAGTCGAGTGGCTGACGATAATGCGCACCTAGCAAGGCAAAACGAATCGCCTCCCCCGGTGCTTCGTCGAGCAGGTCACGGACGAGCAGCACATTGCCGAGCGACTTCGACATCTTCCGGCCCTCGACCGTAACAAAGCCATTATGGACCCAATGACTGCAGTAGGTTGTGCCGTCGTGCGCGCAGGTTCCCTGGGCAATCTCATTTTCGTGGTGAGGAAAGATCAGATCCTGACCGCCACCATGAATATCAATCGAATCACCGAGATGTTTTTCGATCATTGCTGAACATTCAATATGCCAGCCTGGTCGGCCCCGCCCCCATGGACTATCCCAGCCAGGCATGTCAGACGTCGACGGCTTCCAAAGCACAAAATCTGCGGGATCCCGCTTAAAAGGAGCAATCTCAACCCGTGCGCCGGCAATCATCGAATCACGATCGCGGCCAGACAAAGCGCCGTAGGCTGAAAACGATGGCACATTGAACAGCACATGGCCCTCTGCCTCGTAGGCGTGATCGCGCTCAATCAACTTTTTGATCATGCTTATGATCTCTGGAATGTGTTCCGTCACACGAGGTTCCAGATCTGGTGAAAGAACTCCAAGCGCTGCCATATCGGCGTGGTAGGCGTCGATATAGCGATCGGTAATCGCACCGATCGGCTGGCTGAGTTCCTTTGCGGCTGCGTTGATCTTGTCGTCTACATCGGTGAAGTTTCGGGCATACCAAACGCAATCAAAGCGACGCTTAAGTACACGATAGAGGACATCAAATACGACAGCTGGCCGCGCATTACCAATGTGAGCGAAGTCGTATACTGTGGGGCCACAGACGTACATCGTTACGCGATGCGGATTTTCTGGGATGAACGCCTCTTTAGCACGCTTTAGCGTGTTAGTTAGGTAGAGTGTCATTATTGTGCCTCAGCTGTATGGACTTGCGCTTTGTTAGTCTCAGAAACGTCGTTGGCCGTCTCTTTCCTATCTCGAGCAAACATATTTAGAGTGTCGCGGATGACCTTCTCATCGATGTCTCGCGTGATAAAAACCATCCGAGATCGTCGATCTGTCGTTGGCCAATCATCTAATGTGATTGGCGGGTGGAAAATGTGTTGTACCGCGTGGACGACGACTGGTTGTTCCACCTCAACAACATTTATGACACCTTTCATCCGCAGCAAATTAGATCCCTGGAACGTCATTAGAACGTCCAACCATGCCTCAAGCGCGACAGCGCTGATCGGTTGGTCAATGGTGACGCAAACCGCCCTAATGGATTCATCATGGCGATTCACGTCGTGGTGATGGTGATGGTGATGGTGATGGTGATGATCGTGCGGATCCGAGTAGGCCTCCGCCTTGAGCCAGCGCTCCACGTCGAGGCTCTTGGTTTCGGGATTGTATAACCCAGCGTTAAACAGAGAGGCAGGGTCCACAACACCGTTTTCTGCGGCAACTTGTGGTGCAGCCGGATTAAGCGTGCGTAAACGTGCCCGCAAGCTGTCCAATGCAGCTGGTTCAACGAGATCAGTTTTAGTCAGCAGCAATCGGTCAGCTACTGCAGCCTGCTTCACTGATTCCATCTGTTTATCGAGCGTGTCATGACCATTGACCGCATCAACCGTCGTAATCACCCCGTCGAGACGGTAAAGCCGTGCGACATGAGCATCGGTCATCAGGGTATGAAGAATCGGTGTTGGATCTGCTAGCCCAGTGGTCTCGATCACCACCCGATCGAACCACAGTTTTCCCTCACGTGCGAACCGACCAGGTGCCTCACGCAAAGTTTTGACAAGGTCGCCACGAATCGTGCAACACAGACAACCGCTCGCCATCTCCACAACGACCTCGTCAGTACTTTTGACCATGAGATCATGATCGATTCCGATCTCACCAAATTCGTTGATAACCACAAGCGTTCGACTCATCTCAGGCTGCTGCATGAGATGATTGAGCACTGTGGTTTTACCACTGCCAAGAAAACCAGTCAGCACCGATACCGGCAGCAACCGAGATGTTTCCATGTCCATGAAGTTCCTCGTCACAGAAGATTAAGCCCAGTGCCTTGCCTTTCCCACCAGAGCGCTTAACGGCTTGGACGAGAGCAGGTTGTCTCGTCGTTAGGACGACCTGCTCACTACTCTATTATGTTACGATATAACATCTCTTTTAGCTGCTCTAGCAATCCAGTCCCAATGCTGATTGAGCGATGAGGGGGCCACTGACGAACAGTAAGTGCAGGTACGTGGCAACGGGCTGAAGCAACTTAAGCTGGCTCCGAAAGACAGACCGAACTTACTGGTCGTCTCAGAACATCTCACAATTAAGGGCGGGGCCTAATCTGGATGTCTCTGGTTGCATGAGAATTCGCCGGACCCTCCCGTTGTTGTGATTCCGGGCAATCACGATGCCCGTGTCATAATTGGATGGGTGTTTGGTAAGGACCCCTTTAAAATGGACCCTGCCAACTTCGCCTGGCCAGGCTCACGGCGCGAACGTATCCAGGCCAGGCTAACCTGCGGCGGCTTGCCGCGATGGGTCTCGGACAGGAAGTTCCCCCCTGGCGCAAGCTGTCGATAACCTGGAAGTTGAAACAGACATTGTGGATGAGGAAACTGCATAGCTATGACAAAAGAATCTATGACGAAAAAACCTTTTGCTGAACGCACGTCGATTGAACAAGTGGAAGAAGGCGTCGAGCTCGCGCCCAAATTCGACGCCCGAGGTCTGATGCCCTGCGTGACTACCGACGCTACCACTGGTGACGTGTTAATGATGGGTTACATGAATGATGAAGCGCTATTGCAGACCATCGCCACTGGTGAAGCCCACTACTGGAGCAGAAGCCGCCAGTGCATCTGGCACAAGGGCGCCACCAGCGGTCTCACCCAGAGAGTGACAGAACTGTTAATTGATGACGATCAGGATGCGGTGTGGCTGCGTGTTGATGTCGCAGGTTCCGGGGCCAGCTGCCATGTAGGCTATCGTTCCTGTTTTTATCGCTCAGTACCGCTTGGCAGCGAATTGGATGAACCCGCTCAACTGCTATTCACAGAGACAGAAAAGACCTTTGATCCGAATGTGGTCTATGGCGACGCGCCCAACCCAACGCAACTTTGAGTGAAATACTGGCTTAGCTGGGGAAAAAGCATCGACGAAGCGCCATCATAAACCCGTAGGTCCCAGGCAACTAGAGACCAGTTAATTCTTCGTCGGTCCAGCCTACTAATCGCATTTGATTGTGATTGAGTTTCGGCTCAGGAGGCCAGGCATATTTGCCTGAATCTTCAACCGCTGCTATCTGGGGAAATTTATCTGCGTTGATAAAGCGGTCGCTCCAGTTTGTCGTCGAAGTTCGGGTCGCAA
>CAJXDD010000124.1:0-8488 GCA_913052075.1 uncultured Gammaproteobacteria bacterium | reverse complement strand
GCGAAATCGTAAAACGTGTCCGACAGAATCACGACTTGATACGCTGTTCGCAGATTATCTAGAAATTCAGCAGCCCCCGGAAGCGGGCTTAAACCACTGATCACCGATTGAATCTCGTTAATGCCGAGCTGATGAGTCTTTAGTGTCTCTAAACGCATGGTCATCAGCTCATCATAGTCAGCAATATCTCTGGTGGTTGCTCGCAGCGCTTCGATTCCTGTTTCCTCTGCAAAAGCGATCCAGATTTCAGGAATGAGCACCCCTTCAAGATCCAAACACACGATATCCATCAATAACTCCTTTCGACTGCCTCAACTGTTGCGGTGCTATTTATCGGCGCAGCAGCGCTTAATTGAGTGGTCCACATGCGCCAGCGCCTTGCGCTGGAGTTGACCGGCTGGGGGCTTACAAAGACCGCCCGCGTAGATGCAACCACTGCAGCCATTTTTCAACGCTTATCTACTCTCAAACCGCTCCCCATGATCAACCCATCCACCAGCCACTATCTTCGGACCCAGGACAATGGTCAGTGACCTAACGGCGCCGCTCGCCCATCATCACTCGAATTCGCTACCGAACAGGCAGCGTTTCATTAGAAAAAAACGCATCAACCGCCGCCTGGTCGGGCAAAGCAAGGGCCTGCTCAACCTTATCTCTCGACAGATGCGGAGCGAAAGACTCGATAAAATCGTACATGAACCCTCGTAAAAACGTTCCTCGCCGACAGCCAATCATTGTGACCGAGGATTCAAACAAGTGGGCTACATCGAGTGCCACCAAGTCGTCATCGGCTTGCTCGTCGTAGGCCATCCGGGCAATGATTCCAATCCCAATCCCCAGCCTCACATACGTCTTTATCACATCAGCATCGGTTGCCGTAAACACGACGTTCGGCTCAAACCCAGCCGCGCGAAATGCATCGTCAAGTTTTGACCGCCCGGTGAAACCAAACACATAGGTCACGATACCGTAGCCAGCAACATCGGCTAGCGACAGCTTCTTCTTTTTCGTTAATGGATGGTCTTTTGGAACCACAATGCAGCGATTCCACCGATAACAAGGCAGCATCACAAGATCGGTGAAGTGCTCCATCGCTTCGGTAGCGATCGCGAAGTCTGCGTCACCATCTGAGGCAAGCGATGCGATCTGATGGGGGGAGCCTTGGTGCATCTGCAGCGATACTTTGGGGTATTGCGCAATAAATCGATCGATCACTGCTGGCAGCGCGTATCGAGCTTGCGTATGCGTGGTAGCGAGCGACAGCTCCCCTTCCAGTTCGTCTCGAAACTCCTCTGCAACCCGTTTAATGCTGCCGACCTGATTCAAAATTTCGCCGGCCTTTTTAATCACCTCAGCCCCGGCAGGAGTCACGTGAGAGAGGTGCTTGCCAGTTCTTGTGAAGATTTCGATGCCGAGCTCGTCCTCAAGTAAACGAATTTGCTTACTGATGCCCGGCTGAGAGGTGTGCAAGCTTTGCGCCGTTTCAGACACATTCAGACCGTGCCGAGCGACTTCCCATACGTATCGCAGCTGCTGCAGTTTCATAAGCGCTCCGTAAGACCATGACTCACGTAGGTTGGCATGGTTATACCAAAACGGGCAATTATATTTTCTCTTAAGACGGATTTGGAATAATGCTGCAGGTTTTAGATCACGGTCACGATGAGAGGGCGCTCGACGCCCGAGGTTCACTAACCCCCTCACGCCGATAATGGCAACTCACCGTCCGCGGACCAGCATCTCAGGCGCGCCACGCCACCTACTAAGCGGTCCTCCTTGCCTCGATCATTCAGACGGCCTCTCTATCCCAGTGAGACCATGGAGCAGTCCTCTCTTTGTCTGCAAAGAGTCGCCATGTACCAACTGGGATCGAACCAGAACGGCTCAAACAATTTCAGTGCGAAGACGCGGTGTGCAGAAAATCGGTTAATTCATCACGCCATGATTCACGTGCCCGGCCACGACTTCACGGCTGGCCAGATGACAGTGTTCTGCCTGATCATCAAAGAAAATATCAGCCCCATAAGCACGCAAAAACTGCGTCTTATCTCTGCCCCCCAAAAAGAGAGATTCGTCGACTCGAACCCCCCAACTTCTCAAGGTTTTAATGACGCGCTCATGAGAGGGAGAAGACCGAGCTGTCACCAGCGCCGTTCGAATTGGGCAGACAGCTTCCCCAAACCGGGATTGAATCGCATTCAGCTGATCGAGGAATGGTTTAAAAGGACCCGGAGTCAGGGGCTGATCCGCTGCTTTTCGCTCAGTCTCAGCGAATACGGCTAGGCCCTCTCTTTGATAAACCTGTTCAGCCTCGTCCGAAAAGAGGACCGCATCACCATCGAATGCGAATTTAACCGGTCCATCCGGGTTCGAAGGCTTTCGGCTGACGAGCACGGTCGCTGCAGCGACGCCATGATCGAGTGCATCTGTCACATCAATAGGATTTGTTGACAAAAATAACTGGCATTGGAATGGCAGCATGTATCGGTAGGGTGCTCCACCCCCAGTAAAGGCAGCTCGAATAATCGGAAGCTCATGAGCCTGTATTGAGTTAAACACGCGCAAACCCGTATCCGCAGAATTGCGAGATAAAAGCACTACCTCTACGCCGATGCCCTCCTGGGCATTTAAATCAAGCAACTTCCTTGCCAAGGGGAAAGCAGGCCCTGGTGATAGCGTTTCCTTCTCCCGTGCTCTTTGATACCTGCCATACGCGGCCAGGCCCTCCTCCCTGAATACCTGATCCGCTGCAGATAAATCAAAGAGTGCGCTGCTCGAGATAGCAATACGTAAATTTAAGGGTGTCACCGCACTCATCACTGTTGTTCGTCGTGTCCCGATGACAAAAAAGGCTATATGCTAGTTCTATTATGAGCAACCAGTCTCTTCCCCCATCTAAGCGCAATAACACCGTGGCGGACTTTTTAGCGAAAGTCGATCGGATGCCAGCGAAGCGAGAGGCAAGCAATCATCGATTGATTCTTAGTCTTGACGCCACTGCTTCCCGGGAGCCCACGTGGGATCAAGCATGCTATTTACAAAGCCAACTCTTTGAAGTGCTGGCGCCCGACGAACAGCTCTCCATCCAACTCTGCTTTTATCGAGGCTTTCGAGAGCTCAAACACAGTGCTTTTTGCCAGACAAGCCATGAACTCCATCGACTCATGCAAGCGGTGCGTTGTGTAGGCGGCCACACTCAAATCAAGCGGTTACTTCAACACGGCCTCGCAGTCCACAAGAAAACGCCGCTCAAAGGGTTAATCTTTATTGGCGATGCCATCGAAGAGTCCGTTGACGACCTTTGCCATTTAGCGGGAGAGTGTGGACTCAGGCAGTTACCGCTATTCCTATTTCAAGAGGGCAGCGACCCTGGCGTGCGGCGATGCTTTGAGAGCATGGCTAAGCTATCGAACGGCGCCTACGCCGCCTTCGATTTACAACACATAAACGAATTAAGAGATGCCTTTAGAGGTATCGCGACTTACGCGACGCAGGGAAAGAGTGGGCTGGCCAAGCTGATCCGGCACAACCCGGGCGCGTCGGCCTTGCTTGAGCAACTCTAGCCCATGATCGTACGACTGGTTCTTGGCATCGGCATCGCTGCACTGACTTATTGGCTTCTGCGTCGCGTGTTGGGGAAATACCAGCTTTCGGTTAAGCAATTTTTTGCCATTTACGGCCTCGCGCTGGGCACACTCATTTTAGTTGCGCTCGCGTTATCGGGGCGCTTGCATCCTATTGCCGCAGCGCTTGGGGTGGCACTCACCATGGGCGCTCGTCTCTTGC
The DNA here is from genome assembly GCA_913052075.1 of uncultured Gammaproteobacteria bacterium. Lineage (GTDB taxonomy): Bacteria > Pseudomonadota > Gammaproteobacteria > Pseudomonadales > Azotimanducaceae > UBA9926. Next base: position 4,702 of record CAJXDD010000124.1, on the reverse strand, counting down.
CTTGGATCATGCGAGGCCTTCAAGCCATGAACATATTGCGGGCATTTGGGGCAATGCGTAACGCGCAAAGCGTTCATAGGGGACCCAAAGACGGCGCAACCAGCGAAGTCATGAGCGAGTTCTTGTCAATGAGGCTCGATCACGATGCCGGCAGTATCGATGGGCAGGTGTTAAAAGGTTCCTTCGAGGGCGCGAGATTGTCCGCCCTTGGGCTCAAAGACCTACTTCAACTGCGGGGGGAACTGGCGGTCGACGATGAGTCCTTGCAGCTCCTTGATGCCTTTTTGTCCAGGGAGTATCCAGACTGGGAAGAGCAGAGCGAGGCGCACGCTGACAAAGAGACCACTGATGAATTCGAGGCAGCACTCAATTGCCTTGAACTCACTTGGCCATGCACGGAATCGGATGTCATCACAGCGCACCGCCGGCTCATACAAAAACATCATCCGGATCACGGCGGCTCTCATGAACGTGCCGCCGCCCTGAATAGTGCTAAGACACTGCTGATAGAGGCCATTCGTGGGCACGAGGGTTCTTCATCTTGATGAGGGGGCCTTCCGAAGAAGAGATGCGTGCGTTCATTGCTAGGCACTGGCTTGACACTCAGCAGAATACTGCCGCTGTCGATTCCTGGTTCTCCGCCTTGAATACGAGCGGTTGGCGATTCCCCGGCTTATCCCAAGCACTTGGAGGGCCTTGCTGGGATGAGCGCCTTCGTCTCAAGTGGGTTCAGCTGAATCACCGCCATCGTACTCCGGCTGATCCAACCCCTTTTTGTAACCTATTAATCCCTCTCCTCAATCGAAGCTCAACCGGCGCCCAATTGGAGGGAAACCTTCAAGCAATGGCCGCTCTCGACTGGAGGGTTGAGGGCCAATCGCCTGCGGAATGTGTTAAAGCGCCCACACTTGGCGAGGGATTGATCGTGCTGCCAAGCGCTGGCACCAAAGTGGCCGTATCTCTTGAATGGACCATAAACGAAGAGTGGCGGCAATGCGCCCTTTCATTTGACAAACCAATCGAGGAGGTCCTTCGCTCAGTGGTCGACTTACCGCTTATTTTCGAACTATTACTGGACACGAAGACGCGCCTCGAGGATACCGAAGCGCTCGCGGCACAACAATTTGTTGAACCAGAGATTGAAGAATCCATCGCTCATCTCGATATCGAGCTGACCGCGCTCATTGGAACGGTGACTCGACTGCCAACCATCGACGCCCTCAAACTAGCAGAGCGGGCGGTAGCCCATACTTTTCGAATGGATGGGCTTGTGCGACGCGTGGCAGGGCCCTATGCCAACACGACGAGCACCCCGCCCGGGAATTTTCATTTCCCGTTTGAAGGGCAAGCGCTGACGGGAGCGAGACAAATCGTTGATTGCTTAACACCTTGGTGGCTGACTGGTCCTGAATGATAAGGCTCGTCCACCTTCTCGCCGAATCACTCTATTGAAAGTGCTGCCGCGTTACTTCAGCTGTACGCCACGATTTTCATATACTTGCCTCCACCAGCAGCAATGGTGAAGGCAAACCGAATGACACATTCTCCATCCCCCATCAACGGGATTATCTTTGATCTAGACGGAACGCTGATTAACACCCTGTCCGCCATTGGCAAAGCCTTTAATCTGGCTCTGGCGGAACAGGGTTGGGACCAGCATCCCCTGGACCGTTTCGCGACGTTCATCGGCAGTGGCGCGCGGGTTGCCGCGAGTCGCGCCCTACCCGAAGTTGCCCGAGTAGACGACGCCATTGATCGACTGGTCGCTCGTCAAAGGGAGATCCACGAGACGATCTGGAAAGACGAAGTCACTGTTTACAAGGGGATACCAGAGCTACTGGATTATTTGGCTAAAAAAGATATTCCTTCCGCCGTGTTGACTAATAAGGATGAGCCCGCGGCAGTGGCTTGCCTTGCTCACTGTTTCCCGGACCATCACTTCCAAACAGTGCACGGCCGTCGGGAGGGCGTCGCGCTCAAACCGGATCCTACGAGTGCTAATCGAATCATCGATGACCTCGGTCTACCTTCAGGTGAGATTGCGATGCTGGGCGACACGGAGGTCGATCTTCAGACGGCCGCAGCGGCTGGCATGCTAGGCGTAGCCGTATCTTGGGGGTTTAGAACCGTTAATGTCCTTTTAGAAACAGGCTGTGACATACTGCTTGAGGACCCCTTGGCGCTCATCGAACGACTGAGCTAGCGAGAGACAAAAAGGAGTGACTATGTCGACCATTGCCCCACCCAGGCCTCCCATTGACCATAACGCCCTACCCCAGGATATGGACGCTTTCTTCATGCCGTTCACCCCCCAACGCCAGTACAAGCAGGACCCGAGAATGATCGTGTCCGCCCGGGGCATGGTCTACACGGATAGTCGAGGGCACGAAACCTTAGATTGCAGCGCGGGACTTTGGTGCGTGAACGCGGGGCACTATCGAACACATATTAATGAGGCCATTGCCGCTCAACTCGAACAGCTAGACTTTGCCCACAACTTTAACAGTGGGCATCCACTCGTATTCGACTATGCCGAGCGCCTGACCAAACACGTACCCGACCCGCTGAGTCACGTATTCTTCACCAATTCAGGCTCCGAATCGGTGGACACTGCATTAAAAATAGCTCTGGCCTATCAACGTGTCCGTGGACAAGGCACGCGGCAACGACTCATCGGGCGAGAGTTTGCTTATCACGGCATGGGCTTTGGTGGTCTTAGTGTCGCTGGCTTGGTCAAAAACCGGCAAGCCTTCGGACTGCTGTTGCCCGGCACTGCGCATATTAGAGGCACCCACGGCCTCGAAGGCAATCGATTTTCTCGCGGACTCCCGCCAGAGGGGGCCGAGCTCGCAAATGACCTTGAACGACTTGTCGATCTTCATGGGGCAGACTCGATCGCAGCAGTGATCGTTGAACCTATTGGCGGTGCCGGCGGCGTTCACTTGCCCCCGGTTGGCTATCTCCAAAGATTGCGAGAGATCTGTGATGAGTACGGAATCTTGTTGATATTTGATGAGGTCATTACAGGCTTCGGCCGCATTGGTGAGTGCACCGCTGCCCAGCGATTTGGTGTGACACCGGATATCATGACGACAGCCAAAGGGATCACTAACGCCACTGTGCCCATGGGCGCGGTGTTCGTCTCAGACACGATCTATGACGCGTTTATGTCCAGCTCGCAACCAGGTGTGGAGCTGAACCATGGGTACACCTATTCCGGGCATCCCTTAGCCTGCGCTGCGGGCATGGCAACACTCGATATCTATGAGCAAGAACGCCTGTTTGATCGGCCGATAGCGCTCTACCCCCATTGGGAGAACAGCGCCATGAGCCTAAAAGGCGTCAAGCATGTAATCGACGTGCGTTGCTTTGCGCTAATCGGTGCTATCGAGATGGCGCCGAGGCCCGGCGAGCCTGGCGCAAGGGGAGCTGAAGCCGCGAAGCAGTGTTACGACAATGGCGCTTGGGTGCGTGCGATTGGCGACAGCTTAGTCCTCTCACCGCCTCTCATCATTTCGGAGGCAGAAATCACTGATATTTTCGCCATCATCTACGACGCCATTGAGGCGACGACATAACGCTTACATTGCTCTGAGGAACCACTATGGACATCGCGGGTAAAAACATCGTTATCACCGGCGCCGCCAGCGGCATTGGTCGCGCTATGGCGCAGCGATTTCACGCCGAGGGGGCCGCCAAGTTATTTTTGGTTGACCTAAACGAAGCACCTTTAAAAGAAGTGGCAGAATCGCTCGGCTCTGATTATTGCGTTTGTAACGTAGGGCTCGAGCATGACGTGCTCGGGACCATCAAGCGCGCCGAAGCAGCACTGGGACACATTGATCTATTGTGCAACAACGCTGGCATCTCAGTTCGAGGGGGTCCTGAGGTCGATACCGCCGATTGGCAGCGAATTTGGGAGATCAATGTCATGGCGCATGTTTGGGCCTCACGTGCGGCGCTTCCTGCCATGCTCGAACGAGGTGAAGGCTACATTTTGAATACGGCCTCCGCCGCAGGCTTACTCTCACAGATCGGCTCTGCACCCTATGCCGTCACCAAGCATGCGGCGGTTTCCTTCGCCGAGTGGTTATCGATCACCTATGGTGACCGAGGGATCAAGGTTTCTGTCCTTTGCCCACAAGCGGTGCGAACGGCAATGATCGCGGGTAACGAAGACGGCGTCGCGTCAGTGGATGGCTTGATGGAACCAGAGACTCTCTGCGATATAGTGGTTGCAACACTCGCGGAAGAATCTTTTTTGGTGCTCCCTCACGACGAGGTCCGCACTTATATCCAGCGCAAAGCAGGCGACTACGACCGATGGTTGAAGGGGATGAGACGGCTGCAGACTGCCTATGGGCCCCCTGGCGATTTGTAGGCTGTCCCTTACCTAAACAACTGCGGTCCTAGTCGTTCTCCTTTCTCTAGGCGCTATCAGGCCAACTCATTTTTCGGAGCGAGTTACCGGCAAATCCGAATCTCTGGATTCAAATCCGCGGGCCGGATGGCCAACTAGTCCCGTAGCGGAGGATTTGAGCACGCGTCATTCAGTCATCTAATGCTCTATCTGGGGTTTTATTTCGCCCTAATTAAGATTCGACTGCGACACGCTTGGGATCGCTAATCAGACTCTTACCACACTTCCCGTTCTGGTTTACGATGGATCGTCGATAGTTGAGGAGGACCCCTATGATCATCG
>CAJXDD010000123.1:0-8533 GCA_913052075.1 uncultured Gammaproteobacteria bacterium | reverse complement strand
GAATTGGTAAATATCATCGAGGAGGCAATAAACCTGGGCCGATAAGCTATTTTCTACGAGCAATTCTGAAAACTCTCTTGGCGGGCTTCGATAAGTTTTGAGCACCCTGCTTGATTATCCGCCTGGCCAGATTTTCAAGACTGATTTGCGTGGGCCGGTTCTTCGTCTGGGAGATATTGTTACCTGCTTCTCTAATCGGGAGCTTTATCCGACTTGTTTTCTAAAAGCATTCTACGGATGCCTAGATAATTGAAGCGGAAAGCGTGACGTCCGCGAACTGCCAGACGGTTTCAAAATGCTTTCTGGCTTCTTCGGCCGCTTCGGTTTTACCTTGAGCGTCAAGCGCTTGAATAAGGCCAAAGAGCGCCCAGCCGTTGTGCGGGTGATCCTCAAGATCTCGACGGTAAACAGCCTCGGCCTTTTCATGCTGACCCGCGCCCAACAGTGCTGCGCCAAGAGATTGCCTGGTAGGGTAATACCAAAAAGGTGGCTCCGTGTAAGGCAACGTTTCTTGTGCAGCAACAGCATCTTCAAACTCGGGAACCGCATCGTCGAACCTGCCGCTTCGATAAGCTATCTCGCCGGCAAGTAAGTGTTGAGCGATGGAGAGCAGGGTCGAACCTGGGTAATCCATTTTATCGAGAAAGCTGACTTTAACATCATCCTTTAACTCGGTAAGCGCTAAAGCACTCTCTTGAGCAGCTACAAAATCACCTTGAGCCGATTGGGCGACGCCTCGGGCGTAATGCCAAATTGCTTGAGAAAACTTGAAATCCGGATGCGGTGCTGGCTCAAGCATGATCGCGTCCCAATCTCCAAATCGAACCAAAGAAAGAAGAGGAATTGTCCTGAAAAATTCGATGGTAGGAAACTGCTGAACCTGCTCTACGCGAACGTTTTCGACCACCCGCCGTGCACTCCGAATAGAGAGCGCCTTTTGTCCCTGCATGGTCGCAGCTGACCACAAGAAATGAATGTTGTGCGGATAATAAAGCGCTGGGTAAAAGCCCTGAGCGTTGCAAGCCTCGATGTAAGCTTCATCAACATCCGCAGCCCGAACATTTGCCAGCACGGCATCATTGTAACGGCCGATCCGGTAATAAATATGAGCCGGCATATGCACTAGGTGACCCGCACCCGGGACAAGGTTGGCCAAGCGATCAGCGGCGCCTTCGGCCCTTTCGGGTGTCGAAGAGGCTTCCATTGCATGAATGTACAAATGTAAGGCCAGAGGATGGTCCGGAGAGTTTTCCAGCGCTCTCTCCAAAGTATCGATCACCTTCTGAGTTTCAGGTTTCGCCGTTAAGTCGTCCGACCAATAATTCCAAGGCATAGTGTTCATCAATGCCTCGGAGTAAATCGAGGCGATAGTTGCGTCACCTGGATAGGCGCTCACCAGCTTCTCCATCGACGCTGCCCAGGCTTGATCAAGGGGCTCGCGGGGGGTTGTTGCTTCGCCATTATAGCGTGTTGACAAGGCCTCTATTAAAGCTCCCTCTTTTTCGCTTGCAAACTGCTTTAGACTGATTGCCTTCTGAATCGCGGCATATGAGGCGACACGCTCCTCGGGCGACATGATCACCTTGCCTTTGCTTGTTACGTTGATGTTGGGTCCGGTAGCCAAAGCCTCGCCCCAGAAGCAAATCGCACAATTAGGATCGAGCGTTTGGGCTGCGCGGAAGCTGCGAATAGATTCGGCATGGTTAAAAGCAAAGGCGAGCACCATACCCTGGTCGAAATAGCGCTGGACGTGAGGTACTTGTGACGAGATAGGGTAGCTGTATTCACTCATTCCTTCAAAGAGAGGGGCTCCAGCTAATTTGACAACCTCAGCTTGAGACGTGCCCTCAAACTGTGGTCCACCAACAGCGCTCGTTTCAGGTCTCTCCTCCGTACAACTCGCGAGGAAGAGACAGCCAAAAACAACCAGCCACTCGACAAATCTGCCTGGGAACAGGCGCTGCGGAGGAAAGTTACGCGCGATTAATTCGGAAAGAGCCAGCAGCAACGCGGCGCTGATCATCGGTGATTGAGAGCTATAACGTCGACCCGTATTGCTGTTTAGCATGCTACTTTCCTTGTTTTTAACTAAAATCAGAGTGGTGATATATAACATTAGGACTTCTGAACGAATTCTTAAAGATCACGACAGGTCTTGCTACTCTGCAATCTAGTTCAAGCCTCTTTTCTAGTTTCATTCTGCTATTTAGGCACCAAACTGCTTTCGAGACTGCCGTGGGGTGATACTTCTCTAAATAATAACCTACTCAAAAGGCGTTTCGGTAAGTTCACGAAGCGCCTGTTGCACACTCTCAATCTGCTGGTGACAAATACTGCCCTCGTATCTGCCGTTATCAATTCCGTCTTGGTGCGCTAGGTCCAGGCAAGTCAACCACTCAACAAGCGTTTCCCGGTTAATTTCCATGTTGTGCCTTTTTCTCTTGTTATTTTGCATTAATCATAAAGTCTAGCGGTAATCCCCCTATTTATAGCTAACGCCAAAAGTAAGTATCTTAGGCCGGCTGTTCCAATTTCTGGATCGGCGTTATTCCTCCCAGGGTCATGTTAGGAAGTTCGTTTTTGTGTCGCCAAAACCATTCTGTTGCTGTCTGTTGAGCATGGCTGATGGATTCAAAAGGACGCTGGTTCAGCCACTCATGTCGAAAGGTCCGGTTGTATCGTTCAATATATGCATTCTGCTGTGGTTTGCGGGGTTGAATGTATTTCAACAGGATGCCGCGTTGATGCGCCCACTCCATGAGCTGGCCTGATATGTACTCAGGCCCGTTATCGCAACGAATCGCTCTGAGTTTGCCTCGCCTCTCAATGATCTGATCCAGGGCCCGGATTACCCGCAGCGCAGGCAGTGATTTATCGACCTCGATACCCAGACCCTCCCGGTCGTAATCATCCAGGACGTTGAAGGTCCTGAGGCTGCTGCCATCGGCCAGGCTGTCATGCATGAAGTCCATGGACCACATGTTGTTGATCTGACGTGGCTCAGCCAGTTCTTCCGGCTAGTCGCGCTTTAGGCGGCGTTTGGGCTTGATCCGCAGATTGAGCTCCAGCTCTCTGTAAACGCGGTATACCTGCTTGTGGTCGTATGCAAAACCCTTCACGTTACTTAGATACAGGTAGCACAGGCCGAACCCCTGGTTTCTGTTGGCGGTGGTCAGTCGCAGCAGCCAATCAGCGATAAGCTCGTTGTCACCGGAGAGTTTGGGCTGGTAGCGATAGCAGGAAAAGCTAACTAATCACTGTTCACAGATGGCAGCCTGCCCTACGACTCGTGGTATCGGTTGCGATTGACTTGAGTACGGAAATTCGTCGTCAAAACCACTCAAAGCACAAAATAACTCTGGATCTTCACAGTCCTGGGCTAAAGCGCGTTCAAATGAGTTCCGATATTCCTCCTGCGAATTAACCATCATATGACGATAGTAATTAGCAATGGAGATCCTCATGCCTGGTATCTTTCGCGGATACGCGCCATGCCAAGTAGCGCCGTGAAAGACGATAAGGGAACCCTTCGGAGCTTCGACTGGGACGGCTTGTTCAACAGCCCTCGGGAACTCTGGTCTACAAGCAAAACGATGGGACCCCGGCACGTAGGCGAAGGCCCCGCCATCTAGCGTGTAGTCCGTAAGGCACCAATTCGTATTTGCAGTAAGCGCCGTTCGACCCCAGGGAAGAGGAAGCGCCGATTGATCGGCATGCAGACCAAGAGAGGGGCCGTAGCCGAAATCTCCTTGCCATTTGACGAACGAATTGTTGCTGGAGAAACGCATGACTTTGCTGCCTATCAAATGCCGCATCAGAGCAATAGCAGTAGCATTGATCGCTAAATCGCGAAACATTCTGTGTTCACTGCATAACTGTTGAATCAAGAATTGGGTGATCTTTGAAGGATCCTCGGCTAGGCCTGAGCGCGACTGGCTAGATTGAAAGGTCACTTCGGCATGAGGACCTTTGTCCAAACTGAACTTGCATCCTACAAGTTGCTCAGCCTTGGCCAGCAGAAAGTCAACCATGTCATCGAAAACGTTGATCGGTACTCCATGTACCTCTGGCGGAACGACACATAGTCCGTCGACCTCAAGTCCCATTACATAGCGTTCTAATCCTAAATCGGCTATAGCTTGGCTTCGATTGGTGTATTTTGTCTTTACTTGACCAATGTCGGGTCCTGCATGTTCAGTTGGTTTTACCATTGGCTGTCTGTCCCCCCCAAAAAAAATCAGCGTTTTGATACTCGCACAAGCTTCTGTCAGTGTCACAACCATCATGAAGGATAAGGTTTGCGATTAAGCCTTCGAGGACGGCCGTTTTCTTGTGCAGCAGGTCGTTCGTCGTCAACTGTGTTCTAGCAAGAGTATGAGTTTCCTTTGTTTGGGTCTCGCGATGATTCGAGGATGGACGCAGACTAACACTTTGTCGGTCCGAAGAATGAGTTTGTCGCGTAATCAAGAAAATCTATTCATACTTTGCGACGCTACACAAAACCAGTACCGAGAGAGAATTATGATCATCTTAAATCGTTTCGGACCTGCTTGGGGTTCATTTGGCTGTGTTAGCCAGTTCGTACTTAAAATCGAAACCTATTTGCGTATGGCAAATATCGAGTTTCAAACCAAAAGTCTGGGCATCGAATTCGGAGAGACCGCCCCAAAAGGCAAGCTGCCCTATATAGATCACAACGGCATTCAGATTGCTGATTCCAGTTTTATAATTGATTATTTAAAACATACCTTTGGAGACCCGTTAGACTCGAACTTAAGCCTACAAGATAAGGCTAAAGGGCACGCCGTACAGCGCATGGTCGAGGATCATATTTGGTGGTTAATGGCTCAAGAGCGTTGGTGGGCACCAGAGAACCCCTATTGGGATACTCCGGGCTTGCTGCAAGGTGTAGATCAAGCCACCTACGATGAATTCCAAACTGAGAACCAACGCAAGTGCATTGAGCACGGAGTCGGAGCTTTCGCACCGGATGAACTGCGGACTCGCGGCAAGGCCGACATTGACGCGATAGCTGCTTTGTTGGGCGATCAGGCTTACTTACTCGGCCAACAACCCAGTTCTTTTGACACTACGATCTATGCATTTTTGTGGCAGATTTTAAATGCGCCTTATGTTTCGGCGTTAAAAGATTCGGCAGGCAGCCACAACAACCTAGTGAGCTATACGAAGCGTATCGAGCAGCAATTTTTTGCGGAAGATCCGATGTCTTTAGCGCGCCAAATCCCCAACGGATAGACGGGACTTTTGCAAAGGAAACACCGATGAACGAATCACAGACTCAAGTCCATGGATCGCTGCAATTTTTGACACCCCAAACAGAATCATCTTTGTATCGCAATGATAAGGTTCTTATGGTTCGTAACGATCAGGGAAGTTTTGTCAGGGGCGAGGGGGTGGAAACCGAAAAACACCTCTTGCCGATTTATGATGCCCGAAAGTTGTCAGAGGCAGACGCCATGACTTTAGATAGGAACGGTTTTGAGCTTGTCGACGCACCGGTGCCCGCCTACGACTTCATGGATCACCAAGAGGTGATTACCGACTACTACCGCGACTGCGAGCGGCTGGTGGCACAGACGACGGGAGCCAAAGTCTGGGCTTTCGATCACAATATCCGTTCTGTGGAGGGGCAGTCTGCTGGTTTAAAGGTCAAAGGCGGTCAAGACGTACAAGGTCCAGCACACATTGTTCACGGCGATTACACCCTTCGTTCCGCACCTGAAAGGCTGCAGCAGCTAGCCAAAGCCCCCAGCGTAAACGATACATTGAGAGCAATTATTCCGCCAGGCAGTGCCCTACTAACCCAAGAGGCAGTGGATCGTGCCTTGGCTGATGACGGTCGTTTCGCAATTATCAATGTCTGGCGAAACATTGCTGCTGAGCCAGTTGCAACTCATCCGCTGGCGCTGTGCGATGGACAGGTTGTTGAGCCCCATGACTTGGTGGTCTTTGAAATCCATATGCCTGACCGAATCGGTGAAAACTATTGGTCGAAATACTGCGACAGGCATCGTTTCTATAGCTATCCGGCGATGAACCGCGACGAAGCGCTGTTAATCAAACAGTGGGACTCAGCGGGTGAATTAGCACGCAGTGCCGGTCGCAAATCAGATCGAAACTCTGGCGGTCCCTGCACGTTTAGCTTCCACAGCGCCTACATCGACCCAAAGACACCTGAAGACGCACCTGATCGTTGGAGTATCGAGGTTCGCTGCATCGCTATCTACGACTAATTGCGACTTATGGAACCGCAGTTGGATAGAAGATTAATCAGCACTCGAAAGTGGTTTTCAGCATGGCGCAGCGGTCCCGCAGGCCCTATTTCATTTGTTGTGTGGGCCCTAGCCGGGTTCTCAGTGCTGTTTGATGACGTTGATAAATCCTTCTCCATATTTATCGAGCTTTCTGATGCCGACCCCAGGTAAACCTCCAAACGCTTCAAGCGTGCTTGGCATTAGCTCAGCCATGGCTTGGAGCGTGCTGTCATGAAAAATCACATAAGGCGGAACGCCTTGTTCTTCGGCCAAGTTCCGGCGGTAGGCCCGCAGTGCCTCCCAAAGTGCTATGTCTATATCCTCGGGTAACGGCGTTTTAGTCAGCCTCTTGGCCGTTTTCTGTACAGGATCTTTTCTGAACCGGATCGATTCCTGACCACGCAGCAAAGGCCTGCACTTTTCTGTCAGCACAAGGCCACCAAAACGGTCTGCGTCAGCGATGACGTGCCCGGCCGCGATGAGCTGACGAAAAACAGATTGCCACTCCTTTGAATCAAGTTCGGTGCCAATACCGAAGACTGGTAAGTGGTGATGGTTGAATTGAAAGATTTTGTCAGTCTCTTTGCCTAGCAGCACATCCACCAGATGACTGACGCCGAAATGTTGATCGGTTCGGTAAATGACGCTGAGGGCTTTTTGCGCAGCCTCGGTGCCTTCCCAAGTTTCAACCGGTACCAAACAGGTGTCGCAATTACCGCATTGTTCGTTGCTGGCTTCATCGAAATAAGCGAGGAGGGCATGGCGCCGGCAAGTTGAAATCTCGCAAAAGCCCAGCATCGCATTGAGTTTGATTTGCTCGACGCGCTTGTACTGCTCGGTCCCCTGAGACTGCCCCAGCATTTGCCGAAGCTTGGTGACGTCCTGCAGACCGTAAACCATCCAAGCATTGGCTGGGAGACCGTCGCGGCCAGCTCGTCCTGTCTCTTGATAATAAGCTTCGATGGTCTTGGGCAAATCAAGATGCGCCACAAATCTAACGTCGGGCTTGTCGATACCCATACCAAAAGCAATGGTGGCAACAACGATCGTGCCTTCTTCGGTCAGGAATCTGCGTTGCCGCTCCGCTCGGACTTCGGGAGGCAGCCCAGCATGGTAGGCAAGCGCCTTAAAGCCCTGATTGGATAACCATTCGGCGGTATCTTCTGTCTTTTTGCGTGAGAGACAATAGACGATACCAGTGTCTGACGAGTGCTCTGTCTTTAAAAACTGGAGGAGCTGGTTTCGAGGGTTTGTCTTGAGGCTGATGCGGTATTGAATGTTGGGCCGGTCGAAGCCCACAACGAACTGGAGTGCATTTTTGAGTCCAAGGTTGTCGATAATCTCGGCCCTGGTACGGGCGTCTGCGGTTGCGGTCAGAGCAATCCTGGGTACAGAGGGGAAGATTTTTTGAAGCTGATTCAGCTCTAGATAATCAGCCCGAAAGTCATGACCCCATTGCGAAACGCAGTGAGCTTCATCAATCGCAAACAAGCTAATGGATACGGTCCGCAGCAGATCAAGGGTTCTGCTTTGGTTAAGGCGCTCGGGCGCAATGTAGAGGAGGTCAAGCTCGTCGTTTCTTAAGCTCGATTCAATTGCGTAGACCTCCTCAGAATTGAGTGTGGAATTTAAGAAGTTTGCTCGAATTCCTAGTAGGCGTAGCGCCGCAACCTGATCTTGCATAAGCGCAATCAGGGGCGAGATGACGATGCCGCAACCAGGGCGGATGATCGCAGGGATCTGATAACACAGTGATTTGCCGCCGCCTGTGGACATTAGAAGAAGGGCATCATCTCCGTTGATAAGGGCTTCAATGACCTCGGCTTGTGGCTCTCTAAAAGCTGAGTAGCCAAAAGTCTCTTGAAGGATGCTGAGGGCGCGGGACATGACTCAATGTTATCTGAGCAGCAATCTCGATAGGAAGCTACAAACCAGACGGGTAGAAGAAAAAGAGTTTGAACCGCTACATATGGTAAGGCAGGGTCCGCTTGAAGTGCGTTGCAGATCGTACTGAGCAAATGAGGGAATTTGCGAGCTGCGGTTTGACGATTCCCACACTGTACACGCTACAGTACACAATTAATAAAAATCAATATAAGCCGTTGATTTTTTGGGTAATCTGGCGGAGAGAGAGGGATTCTCTCCGTCGTTTTCGATAGGTCTATGAATTTATTGGTTTTTAAATAATTCATTATGATAATTGGCGCATAAATGACGCAAATGAGTTTCGGGATCAGTCTGCGCTTAACCATCTCTTG
>CAJXDD010000122.1:0-8542 GCA_913052075.1 uncultured Gammaproteobacteria bacterium | reverse complement strand
CGGAGGTAGTATTGCCTTGTCATTTGGTTTGTCGATGGTGGTTGGGCCTTGGTTTTATTCGACATTGGGGCTGTCTTCTCTGTTCGGGTTTTGTGGGGGGTTGGCATTGGTTGCGGCATTGCTGGTTGTAGCTCTCGATGAACGGCAGGACCATTCGTCCCAAATCCATGGACAGAAAGATGAGGGGCCATGGCTCACTCCTGGCCATCGAACGATCCTTACTTTTATTTGCGTCGGGATCGCCCTAAATCACTTCGTACTGATGGCGGTATTTCTGATGCTGCCCCAGGCGCTAGTTCAAGCGGGGGTGGCGGTTGGCGACCATGGTCTTTTCTATCTGGTGGTCTTAGTGCTTTCGTTTGTATTCATTGCTTGGCCGCTCACGAAAGATAGACGGGGAGAAAGCACTTCAGCTGCTGTTTGGCCTTTTCCCTTGATGGCGATAGCAATGATCTTATTGACGACTGAACCTACGCCCGGGCTGCTCGTGCTCGCGTCTATTCTGCTCTTTATGGGATTTAACTTTCTTGAAGCCAGCTACCCTAGTCGAGCAACCCTTCTGGCTAGCGCATCGCGTCGAGGATTGGTGATGGGTATCTACAGCACCTGCCAATTCGCCGGTATTGCACTTGGCGGGGCAGCGGGAGGATTCATCGTCTCTGTACTGAGCGATGCTGCACTGCTGATCGTTTGCGCGACGGTGTTGGCTCTGTTCACCGTAGTCGAACGGGCTGTGTTGAGGTCAGGATTCAAAGCAGGCATGTTGGGTTAATGGCGATTGATAAATAGCCAAAGCATCCTGATTTTAGGTGGATACGGCCAGGTTGAAGGGGCAAAGTCCTTGAAATGAGACCACGAATAAGAGATTCAGGTGTTAGAATCGAAAAAAAATAGTTTGGAGAAATCAAATGGCGAGAGGCATCAACAAGGTGATTCTGGTTGGCAACCTGGGGCGAGATCCAGAAACACGATATATGCCCTCCGGCGGCGCGGTGACTAATGTGTCTATTGCTACTTCTAAGTCGTGGAGAGACCGCGATTCTGGAGAGCAAAAGGAGCGAACGGAGTGGCATCGGATTGTTTTCTTCAACCGATTAGCTGAGATCGCCAATGAGTACCTCAAGCGAGGTTCAAAAGTGTATGTCGAAGGCGAGCTGAGAACGAGAGAATGGGAGCGAGAAGGGCAAAAGCACTACACCACCGAAATCGTCGCCAACGAAATGCAGATGTTGGATTCGCGAGGTGAAGGCGGGATGGGTGCAATGAGTGGTGGCGGTTCAGCCCCTAGTCGGAGTCAACAATCGGATGATTTTGGCCCTCCCCCATCAGACGACTTTGACGATGACATCCCTTTCTAATTGGTGGGTGAACTAAAGGCGTCGTATCTCCCCATGATGAATGTGCACGACTCAGATATTGAGATAGGGCTGCTCCCGGTGCCTCTGGTTTTATTTCCGGGTGGGAAGCTAAAGATGACGGTTGCGTCAGCTCAAGATCAAGACCTGCTGGGTCGAAGTCTCAAAGATGCGGTGGGCGTTGGCTTAGTCCTAAGCGAGCAGCAGATCTGGGTGAACGACGGTTCAACCGATGATGCTGAATCTATAGAAGAAACACGTGCCCAAAGTCATCCTGAAATTGCATCAGTCGGGACTTATTGCGAGATTTTGGATTTCGACCAAAACGCCAAAGGCCAGCTTGAGGTGGTGCTAACTGCCCGTCAAAAGCTAAAAATCATTGACGCGTATGAAGATGTATCGGGCGGGTTGCGAGCCGAGTGTCGGTTGCTCGAGCCAGAGCCATCCATTCCTGTCGGACCCGAGGACGAGCTGCTGGTCGGGATTTTGGAAGACCTCCTTGCGCATCCTGGTGTCGCTCGAGAGGCAAGGCAGCCTCGGTATGAGCATGCGGCTGAGTTAGGAGGGCGGCTGGTAGAGCTGCTACCCATTAAGAATGCGATGCGTCAGCGCTTTCTTGAACTTTCCGATCCGCTGGCTCGCTTGACGCGAATAGAGCGCATGCTTGACGAGATACAAAAAGAAAAAGGCACCAATGAATAACGATGGTTAGTGCCCTTGGCTGTTAGGAGGCCAAGAACTACCACAAGAACTACCACAAGAACTACGAATAGCCTTAGCATGCTCGTGATTTGATCGCACATCAGATAGCCAATGCGCCAAACATTGCCAAAAACAATTAAAACGCGGCTTGAATCAAAATCGAGTGAGCTTGTTAGGTAAGGCGTCGGCGCTTGAGATACCGATTGGATGGCTGATGATCCATCAGTTATTGTCAGCTAGCACTCACCTAACAGCTAGACAGCCGATAGACAGTAAAAACGTAGCAACAGACAGTAGAAAGATGGCAGACAAATGGCCGCTCACTAACGTGAGTAATGCATAGCCCGAACGGTTGTAACGGCTAGGTTTTGCTAGACAAACGCTAAGAAGGACAGCGAGTAACGCGACATGGATGTAAAAGAGCACATCGAATCCCTTGCGATGCAAGCGCGCTCAAGCAGCGCGGTGGGCAGTCGAGCGACCACTCATCAGAAAAATGACGCGCTCGAGGCGATAGCTCAGCTTCTTAGTGAACAAGTCGACCGCATTCTTGCAGCCAACGCCATTGACTGCGATCGGGCAAGATCTAACGGCCTTGAGTCGCCACTCATTGAAAGAATGACCCTTGATTCTGATCGAGTATCGGCAATGTGCGAGGGGCTGACGCAGGTGGCGGCACTAGAAGACCCGGTGGGGGCGATTGTTAACGAAACAAGGCGGCCCAACGGCCTACTAATTTCAAGGATGAGAACGCCCATCGGTGTCATCGGAATGATTTATGAGTCGCGGCCTAATGTCACGGTCGATGCGGCGGCGCTCTGCCTCAAGGCAGGCAATGCGGTGATCCTTCGAGGTGGATCTGAGTGCATTGAGACCAATCAAGCGCTCGCTACATTAATCGCGAATGGCCTTGAATCAGTTTCATTACCCAAGGGACTCGTGCAGTTGGTTGGCACCACAGATCGGGACGCCGTTGGCCACCTGTTACAGCAAGCAAGGGATGTTGATCTGATCATTCCACGTGGTGGCAAGTCTTTGATAGAGCGGATTGCCAGCGAAAGTAAGATTCCGGTGCTCAAGCACTTGGACGGCAACTGCCATGCATTCATTGATGCCAGCGCGGATCCTGAGATGGCGAGTGCGATTGTCTTGAATGGGAAAACCCAACGCAACTCGGTTTGTAACGCGCTGGAGTCATTGCTGGTTCATGAAGCGATGGCCAGCGATTGGCTACCCAACATCGGTCGCCGCTTGAACGATGCAGGCGTTGAAATAAGAGCTTGCGAGCGTGCCATGGGCTTATTGGGTGGCGTGGAGCGAGTAGTTGGGGCGACAGAAGCCGATTGGTCAACTGAGTATCTCGGGACAATCATCTCAATTCGAGTTGTATCGGGTGTAGACGAGGCGATTAGTCATATCAATCACTACGGCTCTCATCACACAGAAACGATAGTGACAGCTGAGGAGGCGGAAGCGAATCGTTTTATTCGAGAGGTCGATTCCAGTTCTGTCATGGTTAATGCTTCAACGCGTTTCGCTGATGGCTTTGAATATGGATTAGGTGCAGAGATCGGGATTTCAACAGATCGCTTGCATGCTAGAGGTCCAGTGGGCTTGGAAGGATTGACCACATTAAAGTGGGTGGTGAGAGGCGAGGGACAAATCCGCGGATGAGCAAGCAGAACGCCGAGGTGGTATTCGGTGGCACATTTGATCCCGTCCATGAAGGACACCTCGCCATTGTCAGATCCCTTGTCTCCGAACTGGGAGCCCTCGTCAGAATGTTGCCTGCCTACCTTCCGGGCCATCGAGGAGCTTGTACTGCTTCTCCAGAGCATCGACTTGCGATGCTGGAACTCGCAACGAAGAATATGCGAAGCGTCGTGATCGATCGGTTCGAGTATAAGACGGGACGCACCGTGCCAACGATTGAAGTACTGCGGCATCTGCGGCAAACGCACTCTCCGCAAACGCCCATTTTCTTTGTGCTTGGGCAGGATGCGCTGGCGGATTTGCCTAACTGGGTTGAGTCGGAACACCTTTTGGACCTTGCGCACTTTTTAGTCGTCCCTCGCGCCGGGCTGAGCGGTCAAGCCAACGTGTCGGTCGCGCGCTATCCTCGGCTGCAAAAAATTGAAGATAATATGACTGCGAACGGCGGCATTTATCGACTCGAGTTCAATGCAATCGACGTGTCGGCAACGCGTGTCAGGGCGCAACTAACAGATGGTAAGCCTGTTGAGGATCTGCCGCTTGAAGTACAAGCTTATATAAGCCAACACCAGCTTTATGAAGGTGAAGAGGCTAGGAGGCACTGAGGTTTGGATTTGGAAACGTTAAAGGCATTGGTGCTAGAGGCACTAGACGAGATCAAAGCAGAAGAGGTAGTGACCCTGGATGTACAAGGTCAGACTGATATTGCTGATCTTATGGTTGTCGCCAGTGGACAATCTAAGCGGCAAATTAAGGCGCTCGCCGCCAATGTGGTAGAGCATGCCAAAGCGGCTGGCTGTCGCCCACTGGGCGTTGAGGGCGAGGAAGATGGTGAGTGGGTTCTGGTCGATCTTGGCGACGTCATTGTGCATCTCATGCAACCCGAAGTGCGAGCACTCTACGACTTAGAACGGCTTTGGAGCCTCAGTCCTGGCCAGATTGAGTCATCGCAAGATGAAGATTGAATTGATTGCGGCGGGAACCAAGCCACCTGGCTGGGTCCGCGAAGGGTTTGATACCTATCAAGGAAGAATGAAAGGAGACTGCGAGCTCGTCTTGAAAGAGTATCCGGTTTCGAAACGGCACAAGACGGGATCGATTGCTAGGTACGCGAAAGAGGAAGAGCGTACTATCCGCGACCTTATGCATCCAAGAGCATTGGTCATTGCCTTAGATAAGTCGGGTAAGTCGTTTGATACTGAGACGCTAGCCAGTGAAATGTCTCTCTGGATGAATGAATATCCCCTTGTCCAATTGCTGATTGGCGGTCCCGATGGTCTTTCGTCCGACTTGATGCGAGATGTCAATCGATCGATCAGCGTCTCACCCATGACGTTTCCTCATTTCATGATGCGGGTCCTGATCGCTGAACAGCTCTACCGCGCGTGGAGTATCAACCGCATGCATCCCTACCATAAGTAACTGAGCGTATGGCCGAACCTTCCATTCTCAAAGACCATCAGAGCGAGGCGCAAATCTATATCGAGCGCGTGTCGATCGGAGCATTGGTGGTGGTAGTGCTCTTTGGCTTGCTGTTGGCTCGAGTAGGGTATCTGCAGTTTGTACGTTACGACGCATTCGTTACCCGATCCGATGAGAACAGAATGCAACTTGTGGCAAACGCGCCCTCCAGGGGGCTCATCTTCGATAGTGAAGGCAGCATCCTGGCTGAAAATTTACCGGCAAGACAACTGGTTATGATTCCAGAGCAAGTCCTATCGGTAGACGATAGCCTTAATGCGCTGAAAAAAGTCCTGGCTATTGATTCCTCGATAGAGGAAAGAATTCGAAATGCGCTCGAGCGTCGAACCAAGCGCTTTGAGGCCGTGACGTTGATGTACAACCTGACGGATGAGGAGGTGGCTCGTTTCGAGGCTAATCGAATGTGGCTGCCTGGATTTGCTGTTCGTGCTGAGCTCTTAAGGCATTACCCCGAAGGAGCGCTTACCGCGCATGCAGTGGGATCAGTACGAATGATCAACAGTGAAGATCAGCGGCTGATTGATCCCTCGGCTTATGTCGGAACGAACCATATCGGTAAGTTGGGTGTAGAACGATTTTACGAGGATGCGCTGCTTGGCGGTGTTGGCTTTGACCAGGTTGAGGTCAATGCGAAAGGTAGGGTCATGAAGGTCGTCAACCGTCAGGCTCCTAAGCGGGGCGATGATCTGACGCTTTACCTCAATACCCGTCTTCAGAAAGCGGCGGATCAAGCGATGGGTGATCGTCGAGGCGCGGTTGTAGCCATGGAGCCAGCGTCAGGAGGGGTGCTGGCGCTACTGAGTAAACCCTCCTACGACCCTAACCCCTTTATGACAGGGCTAACGCACGAGGCGTTTGAAGCATTAACGGGATCAATCGATGTGCCCTTATTCAATCGTGCATTGCAAGGTCAGTATGAGCCGGGTTCGACGCTTAAACCGTTCATTGGCTTGGTGGGTCTTGTGTCGGGCCATATCACAACCGACGGTGTCATCGACGATCCAGGCTGGTTTCGGCTCGAGGGCGAGACTCGTTTGTACCGCGATTGGAATTGGACTAAAAGTGATTCAGGTGGGCATGGTCACGTCCATATTCAAAAGGCGCTTTACCGGTCCTGCAATGTTTATTTCTACGACCTGGCCCATAGGATGGGGATTGATCTCTTGTCGAGTCAGCTTCGTCCCTTTGGGTTTGGTCAGAACCTATCGGTGGATCTCCCAGAAGCGAAGCGAGGACTACTTCCTGATCGGGAATGGAAGCAGACGAGTCGAGGTGAAACATGGCGCCCTGGAGATACTGTCAATTTAGGCATTGGTCAGGGGGATATGTTGGTTACGCCGCTGCAAATGGCGCAAGCGGTCTCAACCTTAGCCAATCGCGGGAAAGTTCGACCGGCGGTCATGGTGAGAGACCGCGTGCGAAACCATGGTTTATCGGGGCAGTTCGATGAGCTAAGTCGCATTCCCGATTGGGCGTGGGAAACCACTATCGGTGGTATGAAAAAAGTGGTGCATCGAGGTAACCAGCGGTTTGGAGAGAATGGAACAGCGTGGGCTTATATTGGGCGAGATATTCCTTACACGATGGCTGGAAAGTCTGGCACTGCACAGGTGGTAGGCATTAGCCAGGGTGAAGTGTACGACGAGGATCTTATCGACGAGCGGCTCAGAAAGCACGCATGGTTTATTGCCTTCGCCCCTGTCGACGATCCTTCGATAGCGGTGGCGGTGCTATTGGAAAATGGCGGCGGCGGTAGTGAGAATGCAGCGCCCGTAGCAAGGGCGATCATCGATGCTTATCTGATGGATATCGTGCCATCTTCGCGGGCACCAGGCCCCAGCAGTACGCTTCAAGCAGAGCGATGAGCCAGGAGTACGAACGCCAGTTGTCGGCCGATTGGGGGGGCTCTACGAGAAGAGGCCATATTTGGCGAACACTCCGCCTAGATCCTATGTTGCTAGGGATTATTGCGGCGATTGCCGGTTTTGGACTGGTGGTGCTTTATAGCGCTGCCGATCAAAATCAAGCGCTTATAGAGGCTCAGGCCTTGCGGCTCGGTTTAGGTCTTTGCATCATGATCACCGTCGCTCAATTCCCTCCCCACTTTTTCATGCGCCTGGGGCCATGGGTGTATATGGTTGGGCTAGTGAGTTTGGTGCTCATTTACCCGTTTGGCTACGAGGTCAACGGTTCAAGACGTTGGCTCCGCATTCCCGGCTTGTTCCAGTTTCAGCCCTCTGAATTGTTGAAGCTTTGCTTGCCGATTGCGCTTGCTTGGTATTTGCATGAGCGAAGTCTGCCGCCAAAACCGCGGCATGTTTTGGTTTCACTTGTTTTGCTTGCCATACCCTGTGGCCTAATCGTGACTCAACCCGATCTTGGAACCGCCATTATCGTTGCAGGATCTGGCGTGCTGGTGCTTCTTTTAGCCGGACTATCGTGGCGGTGGGTCGCGTGGTCAAGCCTGGCCTTGGTGGCCTCGGCGCCCGCGCTTTGGTTTCTGATCAAAGACTATCAGAGGGCACGCATCCTGACGCTGTTTGATCCTGAGAGGGACCCGCTAGGATCTGGGTGGAATATTATTCAATCGACCATTGCCATTGGCTCGGGAGGCCTGTCAGGAAAGGGGTTGCTCAAGGGGACTCAGTCGCATCTTGAATTTCTGCCCGAGAGCTCGACCGACTTCATCATTGCAGTGCTCGCAGAAGAGCTAGGGTTCATAGGCGTTCTATTTTTGCTGGGATGTTACGCGCTACTCATTATGAGAGGGCTCGTTATTTCGATTAATGCACAAGGCACTTTTGGGCGATTGGTGTCAGGAAGTATCACCTTTACGCTAGCGATCTATGTATTTGTCAATATCGGGATGGTGTCAGGAATCTTACCGGTGGTGGGAGTCCCTTTACCGTTAGTGAGTTACGGAGGGACGTCGATCCTGACGTTGTTTGTTGGCTTTGGGTTGTTGATGTCTGTGCATAGTCATCGACGCATAATGCTGTAACCTAGGTTCCGCGGAGAAAAGAGGGTGTAGATCTTGAAATTGTTGCTGATCACTGTCTTGGGGTGCTTGTTCTTTGCCGGGGCGCCCACGAGCAAAGCGGATGACCGGCTGCTCGATCTTAGTCGGCCAGACGTCCAGCTTTTTATTAGCGAGATAGTTAACGATGAGGGATTGCCTCGAACGCAGGTGGAGGCATCCCTTCAGCAAGCCAGATTTCAGCCGAGCATCATTAAGGCCATCTCCCGACCGGCCGAGCGTGTCCTCACTTGGAAGGAGTATCAGGATATTT
>CAJXDD010000121.1:0-8566 GCA_913052075.1 uncultured Gammaproteobacteria bacterium | reverse complement strand
GCGTTACCTGGCACCCTGTCCTTTGGAGCCCGGACTTTCCTCCATCTCCCGCTACTTTCAGATTACGGCGGAGGACAGCGATTACCTGGTCGACTCCCACCTAAAACCTTATCTGCGTACTCAGCCTGACTCAAGGGGAATCTTGGCGCTTGGCATCGAGAATTTGGTTGTAGACTGCTTTCTTTCTCAAGCCAAAACTCGAAGAGATCGCATCTGCTAAAACAGAGGTACTCACGTGATCTTTCAAGGCGTTGACCAAGTGACCAATCTGGGATGCGTCCACTTCTGCTTTTGATTGCCCACCAACCACGACAACAAACTCTCCTTTGCAGGGAATGTCCCTACTCTCTATTGCTTGCTTCAATGACCCAAGCGTTCCTCTAACCGTCTGCTCAAAGGTCTTGGTAAGTTCTCTACAGATTGATGCAGGTCGATCTGACCCCATCACATAATCCAACTCTGAAACCAGCTTTTCAATTCGATGCGGAGCCTCAAACATTAAGAGCGTATGCGGAGTTTCGCTCAATTCCTCAAGCCAACTGCGACGTCCTTTCACGGGTGGAAAACCAACAAACTGGAACCGATCGGTAGGTAGGCCTGACACGCTGAGTGCCGCCGTCACCGCCGAAGGACCAGGAATCACCTCAACGCGAATGCCAGCATCATGAACAGCACCTACCAATCTGTAGCCTGGATCAGAAACCAGCGGCGTCCCCGCGTCGGACATCAAGACACCCGATTCCCCTGATTGCAACCGGTCGACAATTGTTCTGACCTGATGGAGCTCATTATGCTCATGTAACCTTATTAAATGAGGCCGGAGACCGAAGTTTTCTAATAATTTTCGACTGACACGCGTGTCCTCTACTGCAACCCATCGAACTTGAGAGATCACTTCTCTCGCACGATCTGTCCAGTCACCCAAGTTGCCGATTGGCGTTGCTACAACAAAAAGCTTGGCTTCAACTGTCACCATTTCACTTCATCCCTGGCAAGTGCTTAAGCATTATCAACCCACTATTTGCGTATAGAGCAATCATCAGAGAGTCCAAAACGATTGAGAGGCACTGTAACCATCGAAAGTATCTCTTCAGCAACTCGAACGCTCCGTAGCAGCTTCAAACATGTCACACAAATGGAGTCTATGAATACCGTGGGGTAACTTTCATCGAAGTTTACTATGCATTAAAACGATGTCGTCTGAGCGTAGCTGCCGGATCGCTAATGCGGGCCCGATGCTTTTTTTGAAAACGTGACACAGCAGTGACAGCTTGCTTCAGACTTTATACTCAAAGCATTACACTATTACTAAAGGAGCGACGATCAACCAGATTGCTGATGACTGAGGCCAATTCATCGCAGTCCATTATTTGCGGCCCTTCTGACGAGGGACGACATACATATATTTAGTGACTCGTGTCCCAATGAGCTCGTCCTGAACAACAGCCACAGCGACCAAAAAAACAACCTGATGAAAACGACTACTAAGTTATTCAGCGTCCTAATTGTGACAAGTCTTGTCGTTGGATGTGCCAGCACGCCTCCGACCTCGGAAGTCATCGGTAGGTCATCATCCAACCAACAGCCAGCCGAAATGGTTATCAAGAGCGTGGCTGAAGGGTTGAGGCTCGCCAATGCCGCGTCCGAACCTATCGCATCAAAGATTCTTGCCAGAACCGCTCGCTTAGCGCTAGACCAAGGAGATTTGGTCACAAGTAACCGGCTGGCTGAAACGCTCACTACGGAGGGGCTTTCGAAGAAAGAAGTAAGCCTCTTTATGCTAACTAAGGCGCAGCTCGCCTTTAACGCCGGGGACACCGGAGCGGCGCTTCGCTTATTAACAAGCGAGTCATTCAATCTGCTTGACCTAAGCCAAGACACGCAAATAGAAGGGAGTCTGTTGCTAGCCGATACGTACCTCGCAAAGAACCAATTCTATGCCTCAGCAAGGGAACGCGTACTCATTCATCATCTGCTTGAAAAATCAGAGCAGCGGGCAAATACCAATGCCATTTACGAAACCCTTCTCAATTTACCCACTCCCATTTTGACTGCCTATGCAAAGAAATCGATTTCCAATGAGATTCGAGGGTGGTTGTCACTATCAGCGATGTCCAAACAATTTCAAAATCGCCCCAGTCAACAATTACGCGCCTTGGGCAATTGGAAAAAGCTGTGGACAGGCCACCCTGCTGCGAAAAACCTCCCAGACAATCTCGCTTTTCTTAATTTAGTTGTTGCAGAGCAACCGAAGGTATTAGGTATAGTCTTGCCACAATCGGGGCCTTTAGCCACTGCTGGAAATGCCATCGTGAAAGGCATTATGGCGGCTCACTACGATGCTGGCAGCTCCGCCGAGATTCGAGTGTTCAACAGTCAAGAAATTACCGACCTGCTCGGGCTCATTGAGAGGGAAGCGGCAAATGGGGTCGATTTGTTTATTGGACCGCTTGAGAAAAAGAAGGTGGCTATCCTCGCCGAAGCGCGCTTGCCCGTTCCAGTCTTAGCCCTCAATCGCCTGACTTTAGCCGATAAAACGCTAACAAATGACAACTTATTTCAATTTGGACTTGCGCCAGAGGACGAAGCCATACAAATAGCGCGGCGAGCCCAAAAAGATCGACACCAACGGGTGCTCCTGATTGCACCCAGTGATAGTCGGGGAGATCGTTCGGTTGAGGCTTACCAAACCGTGATTAGAGGGCTGAACATTCGAACGATTATTGCAAGGTACGACGAAGACGTGCGCTATGCGCAATTTGTCCAACAAATTCTTGAGGTCGACGAGAGCCAAGCTCGATCTGATGAGTTACGTCGAATGATCGGAAAAGACTTCGAGTTCACTCCGAGACGAAGACAAGATCTCTCGATGATCGCACTGTTTAGTAACAGTGAAGATACTAGACAGCTCAGTCCAGCTCTCGCTTTTTACTATGCAGACGACCTCCCAATCTTGGCGACTTCTCAAATTAACGATGTCAATGCCACCAAAATCGATAATCTCGATCTTAATGGTGTTCAGTTTCTGGACATACCGTGGAAGCTCTTGCCGAAAGACGACTTAAGCGATCGTATCGTGAACGCTTGGCCGGCTGCCTCGGGCAGTCTCGGGCCTTTATTTGCGATGGGAATGGATAGCTACAGCTTACTCCCACGACTCAAGCAGCTACGAGAGTTTCCATCAACACGGTTTTATGGGACTACGGGAACGATCCGTATCGAGCAGCAGATCCTCCGTCGGGACCTGACCTGGGCGACCATGGAAAACGGGAGTGTTCAAGTGGCTGGGCTAAGTGTGGGCGATTGAAGTGCTGTCAAAAGACTGACAATCTCGCTGAGCGGCGAGCAGCGCAGTTTTTCGAAACTAATGGACTTCGCTACATCCCATCTAACTGTACTTATTGATTAGGCGAAATAGATATCATTGCGTTAGACGGGGCAAACCTGATTTTCTTTAAGGTCAAGTTTCAGATCAGATCAAATTGAGGCTCTAAAGCGAACCGTGTGACTCTCAAGAAAAAGCAGAGTCTAGTCAGAGTTGCTCGCTAGTTATTTAAACAACCACTACTACCGAACTACTAGTAGACTCGCTTCGCTGTCACA
The DNA here is from genome assembly GCA_913052075.1 of uncultured Gammaproteobacteria bacterium. Lineage (GTDB taxonomy): Bacteria > Pseudomonadota > Gammaproteobacteria > Pseudomonadales > Azotimanducaceae > UBA9926. Next base: position 4,963 of record CAJXDD010000121.1, on the reverse strand, counting down.
CCTTGCCAAAGCACAGTAGGCTGGATTCAACGAGACCTCACGCTTGACGGCTTGATTATAAACTGAAGTAGGGCAACATATTCTCCATTGATAGAGGCGTTATTATGGTTAGATTAATCATTCCCTTATGTTTCTTGCTAGCAATCTCAGGTTGCACATCGGTTGGACCTTCTGAGGATGACGCGGGGAAAAGAACCTTTGGGACGAGACTCGATGACGGACGCTCATCAAGAATGATTAAGCGCAACCTAAAGGCGGCGATGCCCGAGATCAAGGACATGAACATCGATGTTCATGTCTACAACGGCATCGCGCTCTTGACGGGTCAAGCTAACCTCGAAGCCATTAAGACTAAAGCTGGCGACATTGCTGCCCAGCCCAGACATGTGACCAGAGTTTATAACGAGATTGACATTGCTGGTCCGACCGCACTGCTTTCCAGGACCAATGATGGTTTACTTAAAACAAAGATAAAAACGCGAATGATAGGATCTAGGTCAGTCGCATCAGGGCGGATCAAAGTCGTGGTGGAAAATGGGGTTGTGTTTTTGCTGGGCCTAGTCACACGGGACGAGGCTAAATCTGCAGTCGAAGAAGTCAGGGCCGTCTATGGCGTGCAAAAAATTGTTCAAGCGTTCGAGTTTATTAACTGACAGAACTTGATCAATCAACCAGTTTCAAGTGACTGGGCCCGACGATCCCGTCTTTACTCATCTGATTTTTATGCCCCTCCTCGACTTGATCCCTTGTCTCGGTCACACGAGACTCTCCTACTTTTGGGTGATTTTCGGGAAAGTAAATGCCTTGTCCGGACTCTTTACCGATCATACCAATAACTGCACGGTAAGGGATGCGGATGAATTGAGACACTCCAGAAAAGCGTGAGTGAAAACTTAGATCGCCCGAACCAAACTGTAGGTTTCGAATCGCAGTTCCAGATAGGTTTAGGACAATCGTCCCATCCTCCTGGACATGCTCGCCAGGCAAAATCGTGCCTTTATGTCGGGCGTAAACGATTAGGTATGGTGTTTCCCCGCTGTCTATGACCCAATCCAGCGCACCTGGCAGGAGATACGATACTCGGGGTTTAAGCGTCACAGATTCTAATCTCGCATGTCCATTTCTGCTTCAGAGAGGCTTGCTTGGAAAGATTCTCGCCTGAACATCCTCTTCATGTAGTCCGTCAAGGGTTTAGCGCTCTTTGGGGGTAATGAGATTCCTAGTACTGGCAGTCTCCACAAAATAGGGACAAAACAACAATCTACGAGCGTGAACTCATCGCTCATAAAGAATTCTTTTTCAGTGAAGATGGGTGCAATTGTGACCAGGCCTTCCCTCAACTCTTTGCGCGCCCTGTCAATAACAGTTTCTTTCGACCGCCGCGCAACAATGGTATCCACCAATCCACACCAATCTTTTTGAATGCGATGAGCGAACAAGCGGCTTTGAGCTCTGGCTACTGGGTAAACTGGCAATAACGGTGGGTGTGGGAAACGCTCATCAAGATATTCCATCATGATCATCGTCTCAAACAATACAAGGTCTCTGTCGACCAGGGTAGGCAGGCTGTTATAAGGATTCAGTGCTACTAAGTCTTCAGGGTACTGATTCTTTTCAACGTTAATGATTTCAACCGCCACGCCCTTTTCTGCGAGCACCATCCTGACCCGCTGGCTATAGTGGTCTTCGCCATCTGAGAAGAACACCATCGATGAGTGTTTAGAGATCACGCTCATACCGTTTTCCTTTCAAGTTCCGCGCTCGCGCGGATTAATGGATTTCTTTTTTATATTCTCTGGCGAGCAGGTAAGCAGGAACAAAGAAAAAAGCCAAGAAAATAAGCACAAACACCCCTGTGCGCTCTCGTTCAAGTCTGGTTGGTTCACTTACGTAGAAAAGAAAGTTGGTTAAGTCATACGCCAATTGCTCGTATTCATCTGACGATAGGCTGCCGGTACCTTCAACAACTTGTAAAGGGCTGTAACCACGATCCACCAGATCCTTGCCGCACAACTCTTCAGTGAGGTAACTACCAGACAGCAAGTCCATCATTTCGCCACCGTTTTCTGCGATCCGAGGGACCTGCTTACACACCTTCTCTTGAATACCTTGCAGTTCTAAGAGCACGTGGGGCATGCCAACGTTTTCGTAAACCATATTATTCACGCCTAGTGGGCGTGTATCGTCTCTATAAAAGGTCATCAAATAGGTGTACAAGTATTCAGGGCCTCCCTTCAATGACGTGTACAACGTCAAATCTGGTGGAGAAGCGCCGAACCACATCTTTGAATTTTCATTCGTAATCGAGTTATCGATCAAATCTCCAATCTTTGCATTGGGATCTTGTACTAAGTATTCCAGCATCAAACGCTCTGGAATACCCAGGTCTTCTGCAGTTCGCTTGTATCTCTGATACCCAAGACTATGACACCCCAAACAGTAATTCATGTAAGTGGCGGCCCCCCTCTGCAGAGACGCCTGGTCATGGAGATTAGGTTCCATATCATACAGGGGGAAATTACTTTCAACCGCGTTAGCTGCAAAGGGAAACAGTAAAGCTAAACAGTATCCTCGGATTCGGCTCATGGCATGGTCACCCTGTCTGGAACTGGCTTGGTCTTCTCAGCCCGGGTGTACCACGGCATCAAAAGGAAGTAAGCAAAGTAGATCCCAGTACAAATCTGGGCGAGGAAGGTTCTTGCCGGCGTTGGGTGGACGGTTCCAAGGTAGCCCAGGATGAAAAACGAGATCACAAATAACGCGAGCATGACCTTACTGCCCATCCCTTTGTATCGAATCGATTTAACAGGGGATTTGTCGAGCCATGGCAGAACAGCAGGAATAATGATAGCGCCTGCCATAACAACCAATCCCCAGAACTTCGCGTCCAAACCCGCTAAAGGGAAGGTGGCTGCTCTTAACATCGAGTAAAAGGGCGTGTAGTACCACACCGGCGCGATAAGCTCGGGTGTTTTCAGTGGGTCAGCTGGCTCGTAGTTTGGGTGTTCTATTAGATAGCCACCACCATCAGGATAGAAGAACATTACTGCAGAAAAAAGCCCCAAAAAAACGATAATCCCAGGCAATTTACCTAACGTGAAATATGGGTGGAATGGCACCCCATCAAGAGGCCGACCTTCTTCATCAAGGTTAGCCTTAACATCCACACCATCTGGATTATTAGAGCCAACCTCGTGGAGCGCAAGCACGTGCAGGACTACCAGGACCAGCAGGAAGAGCGGCACAAGAACGACGTGTAGAGCGAAGAATCGATTAAGAGTCACGCCCGACATATTGAAGTCGCCACGGACCCATATGGCCAAGTCCTCGCCAACAATCGGGATGGCGCTAGCAAGCGATACGATGACCTGAGCGCCCCAAAATGACATGTTACCCCAAGGGAGGAGATAGCCAAGGAAACCTTCAGCCATTAGCGCAACATAAACAAGCATACCAAGTATCCAGATGAGCTCTCTTGGCTTCTGGTAAGACCCGTAAATCAAGCCTCTAAACATGTGCAGATATACGACCACAAAGAATGCGGATGCTCCTGTTGAGTGCATGTACCTCAGCATCCACCCGTACTCAACATCACGCATGATGTATTCAATCGAGGCAAACGCTCCCTCCCCAGTCGGAACATAGTTCATTGTCAACCAGATACCAGTCAACAACTGGTTGACCAACACGACGAAGGAGAAAATGCCGAAGTAGTACCAGATGTTAAGGTTCTTTGGAGCGTAATATTTCGATAAGTGTTTCTCGTAAGCTTCCGTGACGGGCAATCGGTCATCGATCCAATCCATCACGTTCTTAAATGATTTCTGCAAAGTTGCCACTACGCTAACCCTCCATCTTCACCAATAACAATCACGTCATCAGTCTCGAAATAGTGAGGGGGAACTTCAAGATTCGAGGGGGCTGGGACTCCGGCATACACCCTACCTGCTAGATCAAACTTAGATCCATGACAAGGGCAATAGAACCCCCCCGCCCATTCTGGATCGAATGTTTGCGGCTCAATTGCCGGGCGATACTTGGGCGAACAGCTAAGATGAGTACACAGACCAACCAACACGGCAACCTCAGGCTTTCGCGACCGGGTTTCGTTTTGGGCATAGGTTGGCTGTTGCGGGCGATCCGAATCTGGGTCGGCTAGGCGGTCTCGCTTGACGTTTAAGAGGTCTATCATCTCCTGCGAACGCTTGATCACAAAGATGGGTTTATCCCTCCAAGCGGGGATAGGACCCAATATTTCACCTGCTCCTAGTCGACTAACATCGACCTTAATCGGCGCGCCTGCAGCGAGCGCCTTTGCGCTGGGGTTCCAAGATCCGACAAAAGGTACTGCGAGTCCTGCAACACCTCCTGCACCAACCACGGCTGTGGCGCCTAATAGGAAGTTTCTCCGTCCCGGGTTTAGGCCATTCTCACTCACTAGCTCATCTCCATGCTTGTGCAACTTGGCAGCCAATTTTAGGTCGATTCACCACTGCCGAGAGCGGCCGCATTCTAGCACAATCCCCTAAGAAATGACGGTCGATGAACGGTATTAATAAGCAAAAAAAAACGGGGCCTATGCCCCGTTTTTGTTATCTCTTAGAGAATTGCGGACGCTTTCTCGCCTTACGTAACCCGACTTTTTTTCGTTCCACCGAACGAGCATCGCGAGTAACGTACCCAGCCTCGCGGAGCGTTCCTCGGAGCGAGTCATCATATTCCAAAAGGGCACGAGTGATACCGTGCCGAATGGCTCCGGCTTGACCGAAACCGCCACCGCCCTTTACGGTCACCCGAACATCAAACTTGCCTACTAGATCAACCAACTCCAATGGCTGACGGACGACCATTCGGGCCGTTTGACGCCCGAAATACTCATCTAGCGGACGGTTGTTAACGGTAATCGCACCTTCACCCATTGTGAGGAAGACACGAGCCTTTGAGCTTTTGCGTCTTCCTGTGC
>CAJXDD010000120.1:0-8568 GCA_913052075.1 uncultured Gammaproteobacteria bacterium | reverse complement strand
TGCTCGACAAGAATCTCGTGGTCAAAGGAAAGCTCGAGGCAATGATCAACCGTCTAAAATTGCTGGAGCAAGCCTGATATGTCTGAGCAGGAGACGATTTCGATTTCTATCTTCGATAAGTCGTTTAAAGTCAGCTGTCCCCCCGATGAGGTTCAAGCATTGCGTGACTCTGCTCACTATCTCGACAAAAAAATGCGAGAGGTGAAGAGCGCTCGTACCGTTATGGGCCTTGATCGAGTTGCGGTCATGGCTGCGCTCAACATTGCCAATGAGCTCTTGACGGCTACCCGAGATCGAGAAGCGCTAGAAAATGACAAAGGCTCAGCTGCTCTCACCCTATCCAACGCGGAAGACCGGATATGCGCTTTGGTTGAAACGCTCAAACACCGCTAGCGCCAGTTAAGACTGCTATACCTCTTGCTCGACAGCCTCTCTGTTCATCCATACTCACTGGAAATTCCTTGTACTCACGCAAGCAGCCCAGATGCGATAAAGCCGCGAAAAAGACACGATGAAGACGTAACCGCACAGCCCTGATACCGCCATAAACTCAGAGTAATCCACCGAGGGAGTCAACGAGGGCCAGCGGTAGCATCAAAGACCCTGCTATAATCCGCTCATCCCCTGGGTTGTTAGCCAGTTGAAATGCTCTCGACCCTTTATGTAACCACCAGGGGGTCTTTTTTCGACACTGTTGCGCGTGCCTGCTACGGCGGGATGCCTGATGTTCGTTAGGGACCACCGCCTTGAGCCAAAGGGTTCAAGGACTTTTCCGACAGCGGCAACTCGGGGGACTACTCGCTTCCAGCAGCGATCATTTATCGAGCGCCTAGTGACGAGACCGCCAACACCCTTTCGCAAGCCCAACGTTTTTGATTGCTCATGCGATAGACATCAGGGTTGCTCGCAAAGATTTGAGCGCCGGAGCAACATTATCGAATCCAGCGTTTTAATCGAAACCAAGTACAGCCAACTATTATGACGGAAACCAGCCAACGTACCGTCATGCGTCGAAAGATGCGCGCTTTCCGCCAGGCGCTAACGCCTTCGGAGCAGAACCATGCATCGGCCACTATGTGCGAGATCGCCATGTCGAGCTCTTACTTCACTAGCGCATCGACTATCGCCTTTTATTGGCCCATCGATGGCGAAATTAATCCAATTCCGATCATGCGCGCGGCGCTGAAGTCTGGCAAATGCTGCACCCTACCCGTGGTGCCCGATAAGAAAGAAGGCTTACTCACGTTCCAGCGCGTCACAGGATCCACAAGCTTTACGAGAGACAAGTTTGGCGCTTGGACACCACGGCACACAGCAGCTGGGGTCGTTACCCCAACCGACCATGACATTATCCTGACCCCTGTAGTCGGCTACACCCGAAAGGGAGATCGCCTAGGGTTTGGCGGTGGGTATTACGACCGCCTGTTTGATGATATGGGCCACGCCTCCAATCTTCCGCTTAAAGTGGGCTGCGCGCATCAAGGTCAAGAAATCACGTCCAATTGGTCGCCTGCCCCTTGGGATCGGCCGCTCGATGTTGTACTAACCGACCAAGCATTGATAACCGTGTCTTCTCCAGCTTCACTTGAGGAATCCAGTCATGACCGTTAGAGAGATCATCCGCATGGGGCATCCCACTCTCAGGGAAGCAGCGGAGCCCTACCCGGTTGAGTCCATCGGCTCACCCGCCTTTGACCAACTCGTTGAGGATCTAACTGACACGCTCGCTGCGTCTGGTGGGATTGGGCTCGCAGCGCCCCAAATTAATGAGCGGGTACAAGTCGCCCTAGTTCATATTCCTGGCGGGCCTCACCGCTACGGTGACCTTGAGACGGTTCCGCTGACCGTCTACGTCAATCCCGTTATCCGGGTGCTAGACGATTCACGCCAAGGGTATTGGGAGGGATGTTTGTCGGTTCCTGGGCTCCGTGGATTCGTGGTCCGCCCACAGCGCATCGCGATTGATTACTACGACAGGGGAGGCAAGCCCCAGCACACGGAAGTGACTGGTTTTACGGCCACCGTTTTCCAACACGAATTCGATCACCTTCAAGCAAAGCTCTATATCGACCACATCGAGGATTCAAGACTTCTAGTCTTCGAAGACCAATTCCTGGAGCACGATGTGGATGAGCGCACAAGATTCTTACAAGAAGAGGTCACGCGCAGGATTCTCTGACTCCTCCCAAAAGCGATAGCCGATCGATTGGAGGCGCCGAGCTAATGCTTTCGATTGATGCTCTGCCCCTTGAAGCCCGATTAACACTCGGCCAAACGCGGCGCCATGGTTTCTATAATGGAACAAGGTGATGTTGTGCTCACCGCCCAACCCCTCGAGAAAATTCAATAGCGCACCCGGCCGTTCTGGGAACTCGACCCGGTATAGGCTTTCCGACTCGAGCGTAGGGCTACGACCGCCGACCATATGACGGACATGGAGCACCGCTAATTCGTTGTCGCTAAGCTCCGTCACGGGGTATCGTTTAGTTAACCGTTTAAGCAGTGGGCGACGCTCGCCCTGCGATCCCCCAGTCTCAATACCGACCAGAACCTGCGCATCTCCTTCTCCGAAATAGCGGTAGTTGAACTCGGTAATGTTTTGCCGACCCAGGGTTTTGCAAAACGCCAGAAAACTCCCAGGTTTCTCTGGAATCGTGACGCCAAGCAGTAATTCCGTTTTTGCGCCAAATGAAGTTCGCTCGGATATATGCCTTAACCGGTCAAAGTTGATGTTGGCGCCACTCACGACAGCAATGTCCTGACCTTCTGCGCCATCAGGCGCCTGACCCACCCATTTCTTTAGGCCAGCAACAGCGAGTGCGCCTGCCGGCTCGGAGATGACCCGCGTGTCCTCAAAAATATCCCTGATCGCTGCGCATATCTCGTCGATGGAGACGGTTATCATCTCGTCCACTAGCCGCCTCGCGATATTGAAGGGTTTGGCTCCGACCTGCCTTACCGCTGTGCCATCCGCGAACTGATCAAGCGTCTGCGCAGGCAATTTAACTCGGCGACCGGCTCTAAGTGCCTCGGTCATGCCGGCCGAACCCTCTGCTTCAACGCCGATAATCTTGACCTCTGGACGAAGCGCTTTGACGTAACTCGCGACGCCCGCGATTAGACCGCCGCCGCCTACCGGCACGAATATCGATCCGACCGGGCCACGCACTTGGCGCAGTATTTCCATGCCGATCGTACCCTGTCCAGCAATGACGTCCTCGTGATCAAAGGGCGGGACCAAGGTCAATCCTCGCTCTCGAGCCAGCTGCGCCGCATGAGCCGCGGCCGCATCATAATTCTCACCAACAAGTTTAATCTTGGCACCTCTCGCCTTGACCGCATCGCGCTTGATCGCGGGCGTGTTGACACCCATGACGATAGTGACGGGAATGTTTAGCGTCTGTCCGGCAAGCGCCACGCCTTGGGCGTGATTGCCGGCTGATGCTGTAATCACCCCGCGCACCCGAGCTGCTTGGGGTAACTGGCGCATCAGGTTGTAAGCCCCTCGCACCTTAAAGCTAAAGATTTCTTGCAAGTCCTCGCGCTTTAAAAGTACCCCTCGACCAACTTTTGCTGACAGTCTCGGCGCTTTGGTTAGCGGCGTTTCCTGCACCAAATCATAAATGTCAGCTTCTAAAATCTTTCTTATGGTCTTGTCCACGGAGGCATCCTTGTCTAACGTGACCAGTGTACCTCGATCCTCTAAATGGCCCGAATAAACATGACGACCGAACCCGTCAAAGAGAAAATTGGTAAAGCCGCGGCCGACTATATTGACCGCTTTTTAACGCCCGAAACCATCATTGGTGTGGGCACAGGCTCGACCGCCAATTGCTTCATCGACGCGCTGGCCCCAAACCGCCATCGGTTTGAGGCTGCTGTCGCGAGCTCTGAAGCCACGGCCGAGCGCTTGCGCTCGCACGGTATACCCATTGCTTCCTTAAATGATGCTGGGTTGCTTTCCATCTATGTCGATGGTGCTGACGAGATCGATGCCAGCTTCAATATGATTAAAGGGGGCGGGGCAGCATTGACGCGGGAGAAAATCGTCGCGGCTGCGTCAACCACCTTTGTCTGTATTGCCGATGCGTCTAAGCAAGTTCGGCGTCTAGGCGCTTTCCCGTTACCGGTTGAAGTGATACCCATGGCGCGATCGCTTGTTGCGAGGCGTCTCGTCGCAATTGGAGGAGCGCCGGTATGGCGCGAGGGGGTCATCACCGATAACGGTAATGCCATTCTTGATGTGCACGATCTTGATATCGAAGATCCAGCACGATTGGAATCGGAGATCAATGATTGGCCAGGAGTTGTCACTTGCGGCCTGTTTGCCATGCGCGGCGCCGATGCGCTGATCGTTGACGACGGCGATGACATCAAGATTCTGAATCGGACCTAAAGGTCGAGAATTTTCCCAGGATTCATGACCCCCAGAGGGTCCAGCGCCTGCTTCAAAACTTTGATTTGATCGATTTCAGCGGAAGAGCGAGTATATTGAAGATAGCGTTTTTTTAATAATCCAACCCCGTGTTCTGCCGATACGCTGCCGCTAAATTCCTGCACAACACTCATTATGGCGTCACCGAGCGGCTCGCACGCTGCCTTAAATGCCGCGATCGGCTGATCGATTGGTCTCAAAATATTGAGATGCACATTGCCATCGCCGATGTGCCCAAACCAAATGACCTCAGCGTCGCTCGCCATGCGATTGACCAATTCATCGACGGCCCTTAGAAATGCTGGAGCCTGATGAATATTGACCGACAAATCGTGCTTGTAAGGCGTTCTTGGCGTAATAGCCTCGGAGATACCCTCTCGGTAACGCCAGAGCCTCTGATTGTCACGTTCGCTCTGAGCCAGCACGCCATCGGTCACGAGCTCCGCTTGGTAAAGGGACTCGAACATGTCCGTACCAGGATCAACTAACGCGTCCGACTCGTACTCAACCAACACATAAAAAGGCGCGTCGGGAAGCGACGATGGTTCACCCGAATGCTGGACAACATGGTCCACTGCCGCCGCCGAAAAAAACTCAAAGGCAGTCAGCGAAAGCGCCTGTCGACAACGGGTCAAGACGGACAACGCGTGCTCCATTTGGGCGACCCCGAGCACCATCACCCGAAGGGACTTTGGCGGACTCGTAAGGCGCATCCATGCTTCTGTGACGATGCCAAATATGCCTTCTGACCCGATGAACAGTTGTTGTAAATCCGGACCCGTTGCATTTTTGACGAGTCCAGCATTCAGCGTCATCGCTCGACCTTGGCCCGTGACCACCGAAAGACCGGCTACCCAGGCACGGGTTAATCCATAGCGCAGTACTTTGATGCCACCGGCGTTGGTAGCAATGTTGCCGCCGATTTGGCTCGACCCCGAGGAAGCAAAATCCACTGGATAGTAAAGCCCCTGTGACTCGGCAAACTGTTGCAGTGAGGCGGTCACACAGCCTGGCTCAAGGCGAACCAACTGATCCTCTTCAACGAAATCGATAATGGCTCGCATTCGCTCGAAGCTAACAACCACCTCGCCATCACACGCGGTGGCTCCACCCGACAACCCTGTTCGGCCACCAGAGGGCACAAGCTTTAGACCCGACTCATTGGCAATACGAACGAGCGCTTCAACCTGCGCTTTTTCTCGGGGAAACACAACCGCGGAAGGGTTTGGCACGAGAAATCTTGACCAATCTTGGCCATAATTCTTAAGGTCGGCTGGGCTCGTTAGCAGATCTTCAGCCGAAAACACATCATTCAAGCGCGCCAGGGAATCTGTCATGCGCCTTGGTAACGAAGCGCCATGGCATCAAGCGGGATCGGTTTGATCAGCGACGCATTGCCCGCCGTGCCAAACGCCTCGTAGCGAGCGATCACAATCTCTTTCATGGCGTCGGTGGCTACTTGCAAATATTTACGGGGGTCGAATTCGCTGGTGTTGTCTCTCAGGAATCGCCTAATCGCACCTGTTGAGGCGAGGCGCAGGTCGGTATCAATATTGACCTTGCGAACCCCATGCTTGATACCTTCTTGAATTTCTTCAACAGGTACGCCGTACGTTTCTGGGATCTCGCCTCCTGATTCATTGATCACTTGTAACCAATCTTGAGGGACACTAGACGACCCATGCATCACAAGGTGAGTGTCAGGGATTCTCTCGTGAATCGCCTTAATCCTGTCAATGGCTAGGATGTCGCCCGTTGGCGGACGGGAAAACTTGTAAGCGCCATGACTGGTGCCGATAGCAATGGCCAACGCATCACAACCCGTTTGGTCGATGAAGTCGGCAGCTTGATCAGGATCGGTCAGCAACTGATCCAAGGACAAGGTCCCGCTAGCGCCAACGCCATCTTCTTCGCCGGCTTCACCTGTCTCAAGGGACCCTAGACATCCTAGTTCACCTTCAACGGTAACTCCGCAGGCGTGAGCCATCTCAACGGTGCGCCGCGTGACTTCAACGTTGTACTGATAGCTCGCCGGCGTTTTCTGATCCTCTAGCAGCGAGCCATCCATCATGACCGAAGAAAAACCAAGTTGGATCGACCTCTGGCACGCAGCTGGGGATGCGCCGTGATCTTGGTGCATTACAACAGGAATATCGGGAAATTCTTCGATGGCAGCCAGTATCAAATGTCTTAAGAAATTCGCCCCAGCGTACTTACGGGCGCCGGCAGAGGCTTGAACGATGACCGGGCTATCTGTCTTGGCGGCGCCCTCCATGATGGCCCGCATTTGTTCCAGATTGTTCACGTTGAAAGCCGGGACGCCGTACCCGCGTTCCGCTGCGTGATCCAGCAGTTGTCGCATACTTACCAATGCCATACCGCTCTCCTCTTAGTGTGCTTTCTATCTTTTGTCTGACTATCTTTTATCTGAGTTCTTTATATGGGTTCTTTATCTGGGTTCTCTTTATGCGCCGATTTAATGCGATGATTGATCGCTGCCTAATTCTTGTCTGAACATTGTCTTAACTCTGTCTTATCTTTTTTTGAGCCTACTCTCAGCCAGTGTTCCCTAATCGTCTTTTAAACTCGTCGCGAGCGGTCTCTTTTCAAGGGTCTCCTTTTGGCCGGTGCGCGGTTATGCCAAGAAACGAAGCCCTCTAAACAACGCTATTTACAACCCTATTTTGGGAAAGCCGCTTGCGCTCTGCTGACCATTCTTCCCACTTGGTCATTTTCCCTTGTCGGTCAGCGCTGCAATAGCGGGCAGCGTCTTCCCTTCAACAAATTCCAAAAACGCGCCTCCGCCCGTTGAAATGTAGCTAATCGCATCGGTCACTCCAAATTGCTCGATGGCAGCAAGTGTGTCACCGCCGCCAGCAATCGAAAACGCGTCAGAAGCCGCGATAGCCTCTGCCAACGTTTTGGTCCCCTCGGCGAAAGGCGACATCTCGAAGACGCCAAGCGGACCATTCCAAATAATCGTTTTTGCCCGCTCCATTTCCTCTGAGAGCGCCGCTGCCGTCTGTGGCCCCACGTCCAAGATCATTTCTGCGTCCGCTACGTCGCCGACGGACACCGTGCGAATGTTCGCCGTTTCAGAAAACGCATCAGCCACCACAACATCAACCGGCATGGGAATGCGCGTTTTGTCCATGATGCGCTTTGCTGCGTCCAAGAGCTCAGGCTCATAGAGCGACTGCCCAACCGAGTGCCCAGACGCCGCCAGGAAAGTATTCGCAATGCCGCCTCCTAGAACCAGCGCATCCACTTGTTCGCTTAGCGCTGAGAGCACTTCGAGCTTCGTTGACACTTTGCTACCGCCCACGACAGCAACAAGCGGCCGTTCGGGGGCAGCCAGCGCGCGACTCAGCGCGTTTAACTCTGCCTCTAATAAGGGTCCGGCGCAGGCAATGGGTGCAAAAGCCGATACGCCCGACGTTGACGCCTGTGCTCTGTGCGCCGTGCCGAAGGCGTCCATCACGAATACGTCGCATAGCTGGGCAAGCTCAGCCGCCAAGTCTGCTTCATTTGCTTTCTCACCTTTACACAGGCGAATGTTTTCGAGTAACACCAACCGATCGGCAGGCAACGATGCGCCACCCAAATAATGCTGAAACAGTCGAACCGGTTCGCCGAGCAAATTCGAGAGTCGTTCCGCCACGGGTGCCAAGGTAACATCCGGTTGCTCTACGAGAGGGACCCCTTCTTTGGGGCGTCCGAGATGCGATGCAATAAGCACCTGGCTCACGCCTGCCGACAGAAGTTCCCTCAGCGAGGGAAGCGCGGCTCGAATTCTTGCATCACTGGTAACCTGCCCATCTTTGATCGGCACGTTAAAGTCTTCGCGTATGAGTACTCGCTGTCCAGCAAGCGGCACATCGCCTAAGGTTTTAACGCTCAGCATTAAGCCCCCTTGTCGAGCAACCTTGTGGCTATTTCGAGCACGTTCTCATGACTAAACCCGAAATGCGCCATGACGTCACCGCCTTTACCGGAGGCGCCGAAAGAATCAATGGAGACCACGTCTCCATCAAGACCGACCCACTTCCGCCAGTAATCGCCGTGGCCGGCCTCAATAGCCAGGCGCTTACGAACCGATCGTGGCAACACTTGTTCCTGATACTCCTCGTCTT
>CAJXDD010000119.1:0-8571 GCA_913052075.1 uncultured Gammaproteobacteria bacterium | reverse complement strand
ACCACGAGATTTTGCAACCACTTTATCGAGGCGTTGCCTTCCCATCCGGGTAGGAACAACCGCATGGGGTAGCCGTTATCTGAGCGAAGGGGCTCGCCATTTTGGTAGAGCGCTATTATCGCGTCGTCAAACAGCTTTTGAACCGGGATACTGCGTGCCATACGTGCAGCGTCTGCTCCATCGGCGATAACCCAACTGCCTTCAGATCGAATGCCCGCCTCTTCAAGCAGATAGCGCACGGGAACCCCGGTCCACTCACTCTCGGAAACTAGGCCGTGGATGCCGCCGCACGTATTTTGTACGGGCTTGGGCGCAATCATCACCCCGGAGTTCCCAGAGCACTCCAAGAACTGATAACGGGTGACCATAGGGTATCGAGCAAGGGCGTCAACCTTGAAAGCAAGGGGCCGGTCAACCAACCCGTATATTCTTAACTCGTGCGAGCTGGGGTCGAGCGTTGGAACACCCGCGTGATGCCGCTCAAAATGCAGTCGGCTCGGTGTCAGCGTTCCAGACAATTGTTCGAGCGGCGTTCGTGATGCGCCGCTACCTGAGGTCCCTGGCTGACTGCCGATGCCAATTCTAGCTAAGGCTTCGCCCTCAGCCGACAAGCGACCAACCGACGTCATGGGTCCACCTGGCGCTGCCCCCAGCACTTGCTGACCGGCTATTAGGAGTGGCGTGGCTAATGATGCGCCCAAAAGATGACGACGACTCAATAATCCGTTTGCCGCGACTCGACTCATCGACTCCTTCATATGATTTTCCCTTGGTGCGCCACCTCTCTCTGTGGGTTAACACTGTACCAATGAACAAGACCCAGCAATAGTCGAGAGGCTAGCTCAAGCCGGTGACATGCCTTTCCTGCGTTGATCCATTTGATCCACGAATTTCTGCAGCATTTTGCGGAGTGTATCCAGCCTACAAACAAAAAGCCGCATTCATTAGACATACGAACCTCAAACAGTCAGGCGACTCAATGGCGTGTAAGGCATGGTTGCTTGACTTCCAGCAACGTCTTTCATACAACCATTGGCATTACTGCACTGCACTGCCACAAGGGCCTTTTACATGACGATCCAATTCAAACCCCAATCCAATGTCGCTGGGGATTCACGCAAGGCGCGACAGGGATTTGGCCGGCGATCTGTGAGCCAACCCCCAACGTTTTGTTTGCCGGGCGATTTACCAGGAGCTGCGCAGTACTTTTCGAACCACGGGTTTGCAGTTTTGCAGCAGGCCCTGACAAGTGCCGAACTATCGCAGCTCAATACATTCTTTGATCAGTCACAAGCGGCGCATCCAGAGCAGTGGGGTCTCGGCGCAAAGAGGAAGCCCCACCACCGAAACCAGGGTTTGATATTGTCGCAGCCCCTCCTAGATCATCCTGAGCTTGACGCGTGGCTACAGCATCCTGGCGCCTACCCCTTGATCGAGGCAGTGCTTGGTGGCAGGGAAGCGGTTCGCTGGAGCGAATTTAACTTCCGAGAAGTACCCGCGGGTGCTGGGCCAGGCCAAATGAATTTTCATCACGATGCGGTCATGGCCGATCGATTCACCCGAACACCCTATGGGCCTTGTGACTGGGTGTGCTCCATTCATTATCTAACCGATGTCAACACCGCATCACCCGCTTTTTGTGTGGTTCCGAGCACTCATCGCTTTGAGTCTCTCCAAGATGCCTATGAGACATTAGGGGATGCTTACGTCGAGATTCCTATCTATGGCGAAGCAGGAACCGCGATCATCTACGACACGGCGATTTATCACACCCGCCTGGATGGTACCGGAACGAAGGGGCGGCGCACCTGGCACCAATATTACGCCAGAGGTGGATTCGTAAGGAGCGCGCTGCCGCAGACCAATCGCTACGTAAGACCGCCCAGCCCGCCTCTAACCGACTGGAATCTGATCCCTAAGCGTCTTGCCGAACACGCTGACCCGTCCATGCGGCTTTTCTTTTCGCACTGGAATACCGCTCAGTGCGAGTGGGTTGCGCGAGACTACGATCCTCTATTTAGAGCAGAAATGCCTAGGGGCGAGGTGACGCAGTAGGGAATCCGGCTACTAGCGGGAGTAGACACTCGTCGCTGATTTCGAGAACTACGCTCAATATTTCGTGTTCCGTGTTCCAGTGTCTTCTTTCCCTATTCACCCCTGGCAACCTAATCAGTCAACCACTCGTTGTTGCGAGGGAGTTAAGCTCGAATGAAACCCTAGGGAGTCTTTCATGATCGTTCTAGTTAGCAGTACTAATGAGCTTAGCTTTTTTGACCTGTTTTTGTCGGCTCACCTTTGCGGCCTCACCTAACGGCAGGTTCGTCGCAAGGATTTAGCCGGCTCCCAACCCATCATCCCCGTATGAAAACCCACTTTTTATCATTCCGAGCGTAAACAGCACCGATTTGGGTCGCAAACTTGCCTCTTCCCATTACCACGTTTATAACAATGGCAGGGGAATAAGCTAAGACGCAAACCGAATAACGGGAGTGGGTAATGAAGCATGAATTAGGCCGCCGAGCATTTCTCAAAGGTGCTGGAGTCTGCGCCGCAGTTGGAGCGAGTGCCGGAGCTATCAACCTCGCTGGCCACCAAAATGCCCT
The DNA here is from genome assembly GCA_913052075.1 of uncultured Gammaproteobacteria bacterium. Classification (GTDB taxonomy): domain Bacteria; phylum Pseudomonadota; class Gammaproteobacteria; order Pseudomonadales; family Azotimanducaceae; genus UBA9926. The sequence continues at coordinate 5,968 of CAJXDD010000119.1, read as the reverse complement.
AGCTGATCATCATGCCCAAGCTATCGGTGGGGGCACTTACGATTTCGACGCCATATACAATCGCGTGGGAACAAACTCTGTTAAGTGGGATCGACAAATAGCCAAGTACGGCGCAGATAACTTCAAGATCGGCATGGGAATCGCCGATATGGATTTCAAGGCACCCGCCTGTATTCGGGAAGCGCTGGAGGCTCGAACCAAACATGAAAATTGGGGCTACCTCGACTCTACGGAGAGCCTAAAAGAGGCCATCTGCAACTGGAACAAAGAGCGCTACGATATCGATGTCGCGCAAGAAACGGTCACCATTGCATCTGGCGTGCACCCTGGCCTCATTGCCGCGCTGCTCGCCATATCGCCACCCGCGTCCAAAGTCATCATGAACACCCCGACTTATAATGGATTCTGGACAGATCTTAAGTGGTCCCGCACCGTCGCGAACGAAAACCAACTCATAAAAGACAAAGACGGGATATATCACATCGACTGGGATGACTTCGAAGCAAGACTCACCCCAGATACCCATGCCTTTTTATTGTGCAACCCCCAAAACCCCACTGGGAATTGCTGGAGCGAGAATGACCTATTGCGAATGGGCGAACTTTGTTTAAAGCACGGCGTCACCGTACTCGCAGACGAAATTCACTGCGACTTCGTCAACAAAGACCAAACTTACACGCCTTTTGCGAGCCTCCCCGACAAGGCCATTGTCGATAACTCCGTCACCTTTAAAGCAGTCAGTAAAACATTCAGCCTTTCGGGCATGAAAAATGCTTACTTTTATTCAACTAATCCAGTGCTGCTTGAGCGTGTCCGGTACTATCATCGTGCAAACCTAAATACATTGGGCATTGTCGCCAATGAGGCAGCCTATCGGGAAGGTGCACCGTGGTTCGATGCGCTTTTGCCTTACATTGACGCAAATCACGATTTTGTAGAGCAGTATATTAAGAGGCAGTGTCCGGATATTCGCTACAAGAAGGCTCAGGGAACCTATCTTACTTGGCTTGACATGAATGACCTCATAGAAGGCATCGATGCTAAGGCTAAGGCGAACCAGGCTGGCCTAAAAAGCCCTGAGCACTATATGGAACAATGGCTGGTTGAGCGGGCCCAATTGCAGCTTAATCCGGGCTCAAACTACGGTGCTGGCGGTGAGGGCCATATGCGTATGAATATCGCAACGTCGCGCGCTGTCATTAAGCAAGCAATTGATAACCTTGCGAGCGCGATTAAAACTGCTTAGCGCGGTCATAGTCGTTCGCGGTTGGCGATACTTTTCGCAGCCACCATGCTTGCTCCGAAGGAAACCGTTTAGCCCACTCGGCATCACTCCCGAATTCCTCACCGTGTGCTGAGGCCGGCGCTTTGACTTCAAGAAAACGCTCTACGAATAGGCCGCTCTCCGCAAACAACTGAAGCCAATCTGATATCGGTAAATTGAACTCAACGCCACCAGGGTCGACGGCTGCTTCCGTGAAGTCGAGCCGATGTAATCCGAAATAGCTTCGTCTCAACAAGTGAGTGACGACTTCATCGTTAGCATCGAGACAAATCATCGCCCACGGGGAGTGGCCCCAAAACCGAAGCCGCCCACCTTGCTTTAGGACTCTGGCCGCTTCCGGCACCCAACGATAGGGATCGCACCAAATAGCCGCCCCGTATTCGCTCACGGCATAGTCCACTGATTCATTGTTAAAGGGCAGTTGCTCGGCATTTCCGTGGATCAGATGGATACCTGACGCGTTCGCCTCTTTGAACATCTCCGCAGAACGAAGTTGCCCATCCGACACATCGAGCGAGAAGACTTCTGCACCGCGCCTTTCCATCCACCGCGAAACATATCCAGTGCCACAGCCAAGTTCCACTGCGAGGCAGCCGGATAGATCGTCATCGAGTAGCGCTACATCTGCTTGTGGGATACTCCATATACCCCAATATGGCTCCTCGCTTGCCCAAGCCTGCCGACCCCGCTCGACCCACTCGCTAGCGTAGGCGTTCCAAAACCTCCGATTAATACTAGGGTGATTCACGAACGAAGACTAACTTCACATCGACGGGGACTTCTGTAGATATCGACTTCAGGCCAGCGATCTCTCTCAACTTCTCGATGCCAGGCCCGTAACCAAAGTCAGCCACATCGATGACCAATTGGCCCGCAACCTTCGCCACGGCGTTCCCTTCTCTAGCAACCGTCAGTGGTACATCCAGCATGACCGAATTGCCATTGACATCTAGCGTGAGGGTTTGGTCAATGGTGAACGCAGTCTCTTTCGAGCTCAAAGCAGTCTGGACATTAGCGCTGAGCCTCGCGACTGGCTCATCGCTGAAAAGCCAGGTCTGCATTCTCTCATTGCGAATGGGGATGTTGGTCTCAATGGCGCGAAGGTCAAGCTCTAACTCAACCTTTCCCCCGGCGCTCACTGCCCCTTTTATAGCAACGAGGCTATGCGTCTCTGAGACCAGCCCATTCTTCGTTGACGTGAAGCTAATTCGGGATTCATCACTGAGTGTCCAAGCCTGCCCACCATGATGTTCAGCCAAAGCACTACCCATCATGCCTAGGAGAACGGCGCATCCTGTGCCCATCCACGCGCGGCTCAGCAACCGTCGAGCACCAGATTCCCTGCGTGCCATCTCATGCCTTAGCAGCGGCGTTAGCGCGTTAGCGGCTGCCGTTGCTAATGGCTCGATGAACTTAATGATGTTGTATCGCATGCTATCCCTCGGTTATTTCTTTATTTTACGAATCAGTCACTCGAATAGCACATCTTCTCATCGCTATGACCTGCGGCCCACTTGAACCAACAAGAAATCCTCATAGCCGCTACGCACCTTATAAATGCCCTGAAGGCGGCGATCGAGATTAGCATCTCCCGTATCAACCTCTAGCCATTGATTGGCCAACGACTCCAGCTTAGTTCTAGTCGCCAGAATATCAATATGGTCACGTCCAACTTTAGCAATCACCTCTGACGAGATTTGCTGGTTACCGCGACCGAACAAAAACCCATGCCCACCGGTCACGCCAACGACTAGCTTGCTCGAGCCATCGGCAATCGCATTGAGCAGCTGAGAAGAACTGACATCCTGTGCAATACACTGCCCGCCTCTCACCACATCCACGCCTAAGAGACTGTTCTCAAAACCGAGATGACGCATCAATGTACCGACGGTTGTGCCCGACCCCATGACATAGGTCGTCGTATCATCCATCGACTCGGCGTAGCCCGCAGCAATTTCTTCTTGAGCAAGAGGCTCTGATTCGATCCCGCCAACCTTGGTTGCCTGCACATACTCATGGGCCGCTGGAACAACCAGCTCACCATAGTATTTCGACGACAACTTTCCCTCCCGATACGCTGACTCATCGATATCTCTGACCTCGGCTGCCTCTCCGCCGACGCGTTTCCCTAGGATCATTGCTGCGATCAATTCAGCGGCGACGATGGGAGTGACAACAAAAACGCCGGAATACATTTTCACACCACAAGGGAGGCCCAGAACAACTTGAGACGACTCGGCCGCGTCCAGTACATCCCTCGCTGTGCCATCGCCGCCAGCGAACACCAATAGATCAACGCCAAGACGGCTGATCGCGCGAACTGCCGAACGGGTGTCATCAGCCGTCGTCGCTTGCCCGGGTGTCGGATGAAAGCACACGTCGTACGCGCAAGCCCGCGCCTTGAGCCACGTTTCGCCCATTGCCCCAGCGGCCGTTAGAAACCGGACGTTTCGATCGCGAATACGCTCGCGGAGCGCTCCCAGCATTTCCGTTACGCGCTCGCCTGATTTCGGCTTTGCGCCCTTTTGCAAGGCAAGTTCCTGAATCCGCGGGTCATCTGAGCCCTTGAGCCCTACCGCGCCACCCAGACCAGCAATGGGATTGACAACAAGGCCAATCGAGAATTCAGAAGAAGGACTTGGCATTAGTCTCTTGGCTTTAGTCGCTTGACGACGCTGCTGTAGGAAAAGCAGGGCGACTCGTTGACCAGGCAAACCCCTGATACAAAGGCAAGAGAGCCAGTTTTGCGGTGCACCTGAGGCTCCGTTATCACCACGTCACCTATATTGGCGCCGCTAAGAAACTCGCTTGAGAAACTCACCGTCACGCAAGACTCAGTCTCATAGTGATCGGTTGCCGCCATACACAACGCGAAATCGGCAAAGGTCATCAAAATGCCTCCGTGGACGCTATCCATCGCATTACAGTGCTTGGGCTCAACCTTGAACGCGTATTGACCTCGCCAATCGGGTGCGGTGCGAGGCAAATAATAAAACGGCCCCATGTGATCTTCCGCAGGATCAAAACCGACTTGAGGAACGAAAGGACCGGGGAAATTCATTGCGGCAACTCCAAGTAGTGGTCGGTGGATAGGAAGTCCTGATGCCCCGTTAGCTTAACGAGCGCTCTCGCAAAACGCAGTCCATCCTGTGGCATCTTGACCGTGAATAAGCGGGCCTCTGCGCGTATCATTTCCCGGAATTGCTCCGCTATTCCGATCGACAAATTGTCGGCCGAGACCCGAAAAGCGCAGCCAACCGCCCGCGAAAACACCCACTCTAGAGCCTGGGGCCTTGCTTCGACGCTCTCAAAGGCTCGTTGAGCGGTAGCACTTCGATCGGCCTCGTACCAGTACCCATAGTCCTCGAGGGCTCGCCTATGCTCTCCTGCCAAACACCAATGGGCCACCTCGTGAAGCGCGCTCGATGGATAGTCACTGCGGAACCGAATCTCAGCTGCGCGACTATCTGTCGCTGGGAGATACAGCGGCTCATCAAATCCGCCAATGAGACGAACAGAGTGCTGTGCCCCTAAAGATTGTGCGAACGCCTTTTCAATCGTATCCAGCGGTTTCATTCGATTGATAATCCGTCTTCAACGCAGGGCTGGCGCGACAACTTCATCCAATAGGATTCACTGAGGAACGGACGCCCTGCTAGTAGCCTCGCTAAATAATTTCTAGTCGGCAGGAGCCCCTCGCGGACATAAGCGGGCTGAGCGATGTACGTCCATGCGCTCAATGATTCACCCTTACTTTCAACGTCAACGATCACTCGACGGTAGCGAGTGGGAGCGCCCTCGTATGGATCCATTTGAGCAATCGCCGCGGAGCCACTCAATTCGAAGACCACCCCTTCAACCACCTCGCCGCTACGCTTCACAATGTTGGCATGGGCTGCACTTTCGACACGGGTATTCAGTTTATTGAAGGCAAGGCAATACCCGTCAAGTCGACCTGGCTGATGAGAGACCGTTTGAAGACCCCTTGCATCAACCTGATCAAGGTCCATGTTGCTGCCGTAGGCAAAATAAAACAGAGGCTCCAATTTCAGCCCTTCTTGATCCAGTATTGATACGGGAGCGTTTCAGTTTCCATGACGACCATCTCGTGATTCATGAACGTGCAGAACTTAGGAAAGTCCCACGTGGTCGAGGGATCGGTCGCGGTCACTTTCAATATCGCGCCAGAAGCCATTTGCCGAACGCGATTGCGTACCATCATTAGTGGCTCCGGACAGCGCAGTCCAGTTGTATCCAACTCGTAGTCAAATTCTATGGACACCAGAACAATCCACCTAATCGTTTTTGAAACTCAATATTGGCAAAGCCTGGCTCACCTATCGCTCAGAACGCAGTGATCACTGCCCCTAACTTTGCGCTCCCACCACTACACTGGCTGTAAGCGGCCTTCCACAATGTTCCATCCCCGCGCTATGGCATTATAGGACTTTGGGGCGATCGACATGCGCTGGCTTTTTCTCTCGCGTCTAGACCGACGCAATGCGTAGTCCCTTATTGCTCTGAGGACGCCCTTTGCTTCAATAGCGTTTAGGACCCCCTAGCCATGATCACCGCCGTTTCCGTATCCGGATCAAAACTAATGTACGCTTTCCCGGACGACAACTGCGCTCGTACACTGGCCACTTTATCTTCAAGACTATATTCCGAGTGCCCGTAGTCGGT
>CAJXDD010000118.1:0-8589 GCA_913052075.1 uncultured Gammaproteobacteria bacterium | reverse complement strand
AAGAGAGTGGCTGCAAAAATTTTGCAATTCCCGGGAAGTAAGCGCAGCGAATAACTCGCAAGCCCTCAGCGCGACGCTGTCAGTATTGGTGCCTGAGCCTACCTGCGCCGCTAGCGTAACATCTCGACACGACTAGAAAATGGCAATTGGGCCACCCAGTAGACACGGTAGGCAGTCGTCTGTTCCTTCATCCCTTTCTGCATTAAGTTATTGAAACGCTTCCTTTGCATTGCGTCGATACTGTTGAGGGTGAGGCGTGACGACCTCTGTAGGCAAAAGACGGATCTTGAGGGGATCTCTCTCCCATGTCACCATGCGAGCGACGTTCAAGGTTAGACTAGAGGATGAAATTAGATTACACGCGGATCGATCCAGAGCTATTGCCCGGAGTGGAAGCGTTTCCAGCACTCGAAATTACTAGAGACAATGTTGCGCAGTTGCGCGCGCTCATGAAAGAAAAGCGGCTGGAGCCCGTCCCGCTGCCGATCAGTGCCGAATCGAAAGCTATTGAGAGTGCAGAGGAATCTGTCCCTGTCGTTATCTACCAAAAGTCTGATCGAGCGAACCAAGGGGCCGTGCTGTGGATACACGGCGGCGGGTATCTCATTGGGTCTGCCGAGGATGATCGTGCGCGTCGTATGGCAAATGAACTCGATTGCACGGTCGTCTCTGTGGACTACCGCTTGGCACCTGAGCATCCGTTCCCTGCGGGGCTCAACGATTGTCTTGCCGCCTACGATTGGCTAATAGACGCAGCGTCTCTGCTCAATGTTGATGTCTCTAAAATTGCGATTGGCGGCGCGAGTGCAGGCGCCGGTCTAGCGGCTGGACTGGCGTTAAAACTTCGAGATCTGGAGAAAGCCATGCCGGCTTTCCAGCTGCTGCTGTACCCGATGATTGATAACCTACATGAGACGCCTTCCGGGCAATATGAGAATCACCCAGTTTGGCCCAGAGCGACTTCTTTCAATGCGTGGGAAATGTACTTAGATGGTACGCCTGGGCTTGACGCCTCAATATATGCCGCGGCAGCCCGCGCGGAGGACTTATCAAGTCTGCCGCCAGCTTATCTATGCGTCGGTACTGAAGACCTTTTTTATGATGAGGATGTTGCCTTTGCATCTCGCCTGAATGCTGCCGGGGTGCCTTGTGAGCTTGCCGTATTCCCGGGCCTCTATCATGCGGCAGATACGTTCTTGTTCGACGCCAAAATCAGCCAGCGCCTCCACCACAGTATGATGAGCGCGCTTCGCGACGCGATTAGCTGACGGTTGGAGGCGGTCAGGGCTTTGCGAGCCAGCCCCGCCAGAGCAAAAGACCGCGCTTCTCCAATCAATTGGGGAGCGCGTCTCCATCTCCCCATTGGTGAACGTCGCTCCCTCGCCGACGCAAAATAGGCAACAGATCACGAAATGCCGCTGGCGTGAGGTGAAGAGGAATCCTCGGGTAGAGATGGTGGATGATGTGGTATTGCATACCCATCGACATCAAATTACCAAGCTTACTTTTGAAGCCACGCGTTTGCCGATATCGACCTTGCTCGATGCCAGGGTGGTGGGGCATCCAGCTCAAGTAGAACTGGAGGTAGGTCGTACCAATGTGGAGCGGTAGCCACCAGAGTAGAAATGCTTCGAGCGCGTGGCCAGTCCATGCGAGGGCTCCTAAGCATGCGAAGTAAGCTGCTCGAACAAGCAGCGCATGGGCAACCAAGTGGCTTTGGCCGGTTCGCTCAAGCGCGTTCACGTGCGCTTGTTGCGTGGTGGAACCCGGCTGCCGGCGGCGAATACTCTGAATTAAGAATTGCCAAGCGCCCGGTGCGTGAACACCAAAGTCAGGGTCAAGCTCGGGGTTGTTGGTGTGCGCGTGGTGCTCCATGTGTGTTGCGCGCATGAAGCTATAAGCCTGGGCAAGGGGGATGAGCGATGCCCAGCCGACCAGCTCATTTAGCCACCTCAGTTTGTGACCCTCGCGCGCGATAATGCTGTGCTGCGCATCATGCGAGGGCAAATAGGCGAGGGTGCAGCAGAGCGTCGCGACTGGGAAGGCAATCCAAAGCGAAAGATCGGCGATCAGCACAAGCGGCCAGAGCAGCAACCAAGCGAGGCAATTGGTTAGTCCCCAGAAGACGATTATCCACGGGCTTTTATGCATGTAGTGCCCAGCGATTTTTCGCTCCGCAAGATCCAACGTGTCGTGATCCATTTCGGCAACGCGAGCTGGGTCAATGTAGTGCGCTGAGTGACTGCTGTTCATGGTTTTATCCCCACCCAAGTACCCCGCCACACAGCGAGCGTCGCCCAAAAAAGCGCGAGAGCAACGCCGATTAATCGGGTGTCGACTCCCACGATTTGGAACCCAAACAGGGTAAGCCCTTCACCGATGAGGGGGCCCAAAAAAAGAATCGCAAATCCCCATGGGCTGAGTAGAAGTTTGAACAGTGTCGCCATTCAATGTCCTCTTGCTAACAACGACTAGTTCCCCGGCCAGCGTCGTTGTCTCTTGGACGGAATGGTAAGCCCTTGATGTTTTCAGTGTCAACATAGTGGTTTTATGCTAACTTTCCTGAAGTGCTGGAAATGTTGGCGTGTGTAAACTTGGGCGATCGGTGCCGCCTTCATGCTGCTCGGCTGCCTTGTACAGTGTGGGGATAGGCAGCACAGCACGCAGCAGATAGCACACCGTAAAAAATCTGTAGGACCTAGCAATGTGAGCTGCAGGACTATTGAGAGAGTGAAGAACACTTAGTATGCGAAAAGCGCCAGAACGAAAAAACTACCACCATGGGGATTTGAGAGCTCAGATCCTACTGAAAAGCGCTGAAATCATCGCAACAGACGGCATCGAGGCGTTGTCGATCCGTCAGGTAGCGAAAGGCCTTGGTGTTTCTCACAATGCACCGAGTCGTCACTTTGAGAACAGGGCGGCACTGATCCAGGAACTCGTGCTGGATATTTTGGGGAGGCAGCGACAGCTGTTAGTGGGTGTTCTTGAATTGAACGTGTCTCAGCCAGAACGTACGCGACTTCGGGAGGCGCTTAGAGCCTATTTACAATGGTGTGATGCTCACCCGGTTGAAGCGCAGGTGATGCATCATCCCGACGTCCGCAAGATGGCAGACGTTAGAATTCAGGAGGCGATGCGAGATTGGGCGCATACGGTGGAGTCGTTGCTGGGACATGGGCGTGACGCGCGAGGGGCGATTTCAAGCCCAGCGCTGCATTTCTTCTCGCTGACCCTTGGCGGCGGCGCGATTCTGCTTAACCCGTTGTTAAGGGGAGTGAGTGCTGAAGCAGACGGGTCGCAGTTGATTGATCGCTTGGTCAACGAGGCTTACCCATAGACTGTCCTGGAAAGTTCACTCACACCGAGCGCCAGGTGGAGCGCTTCGATAAGAATCGCTTTGATCTGAATCGTCAGGTCGCGAAGTGCTTGAAGGGAAGGGCCGTTCTCCAACCACCAATCACAGCTGCCTATTACAGCTATCAACTGCAGTTACCGAATATATCCACCAGAGTCATTGCCGGCAGGGGCTCTACCAGCGATGTAAGCGAACAGGTAGCGCCTTGATGCCGCGAATGAAGTTGGATTTGAGTCTTGTCTCTTCGCCAAGGACCTCCACCCAACTGAAGCGATTCATAATCTCCTCCCAGATAATGCGAAGCTGCATCTCAGCGAGTCGGTTGCCCATGCACCTATGGACGCCAAAGCCGAAGGCCACGTGGTGTCTCGCGTTGGCCCGATCAATGATCAGTCGGTCAGGATTCTCATGAACCGAGTCGTCCCGGTTGCCAGAGATATACCACATCACGACTTTATCTCCTTCTTTCATTGACTTACCGCTGAATTCTAAGTCTCGACTTAAGGTTCTTCGCATATGTAGAACGGGGGTTTGCCAGCGAACGATTTCGGAAACCATATTGGGAATAAGGTCCCGATTCGCCCTCAGCTTGTCGTATTCCTCTGGGAATTGATTGAGGCCGAGCACACCGCCAGATATCGAGTTCCTAGTGGTGTCGTTGCCCCCAACAATCAGGAGCATAATATTGCCGAGGAATTCGAGGGGTCTTTCCACCATGTCTTTTGTGGTTTCGCCATGGGCAAGCATGGTGATGAGATCGTTGCGCCCCGCTGGGTCTGAGGCTGCTCGCTCTGCCCAAAGCCCCATAAACGTAGTTGCCATGTCGTTCAGGCCTTCGAGTACGTCATTGGGCTCTGGGCCCTCGTCCATCCCGGTGGTCTCAGGTGAGCCAATCGAGATGTCAGACCAATAGGTTAATTTGCGACGGTCTTCAAAAGGGAAATCAAAGAGCGTCGCGAGCATGCGCGTTGTCAGCTCAATAGAGACTGCATCCACCCAGTCAAAGGTGACCCCATCGTCTGGGAGCTGATCCAAAATGTCCGTTGCGTGTTGGCGAATAAGGGGCTCAAGCGCCATGAGGTTCCGAGGCGACACCACGCCAGTCACAGCACGCCGCTGCTGGTCGTGCTTAGGCGGGTCCATCGAAATGAAGTTCTCGATGTACTGACCGTTTGGGCTGTCGCCAATGGCAATGGTCGGGAATGATGAGAACGCCTCGTGGTTGCTCTCGACTTGCATGATGTCCTTAAACTTGGTGATCGACCAATACGGGCCAAACATACTCTCTTCTGTGTAATGAACCGGATCATCTCGGCGCAGACGTTCAAAATAAGGGCGCCAAAGGTCCAGCTGATAAAGTCTCGAGTCGCTAACATCGATATCTGCGAGCGGAGCAGTCGCGGGGTCGGGCAGCGGTCCGGTTGGCAGCGCGATACGCTCGAGCGCGTCGTCTCCCCGAAGCTCGTCTGCCGGGCCTTTGTTTGTTCGGTCGCTCATGGTCTTAGCTCCTGGTTCGTTCGTGCGCTAGAAATTGGCGTAGCCGCCATCAATTAGGAACGTTTCGCTCGTGTGATAACGGCTCGCGTCACTCATGATGTACACCGCGATACCTGCGAAATCCTCGGGTTGACCCCAGCGGCGCATAGGAATCCGCGGCATCACATTATCGACGAATTTATCCCAGGCGAACGTTGTCTCAGTCATTCCCGTTTCAATCCAACCGGGCAGTATCGTGTGCGCTGTCACACCGAAACGCGCGTACTCCACAGCCAGCGCTTTGGCCATGGTGATGAGCCCGCCCTTAGTTGCCGCGTAGTGCTCGCCCCTGGCTTGCCCCGAAACAGCTGCAAGGCTTGAAGTACCGATGAGGCGGCCAAAGGCGTCTCCGTGGGCAGCCCTAGCCTTCATGTGCTGGGCAGCCAGTCGGAACACATAGAACACGCCGTTTAAGTTAACCGACATGATGCGATTCCACTCATCGGTGCTCATCTCATCGAAGGCTTCAGCTCGCCCACCAACGCCTGCATTGGCAAAGCAGCCATCAACGCGTCCGTGGGCCGCTAATGTCGCCTCAAAGCAAGCAGCCACATTGGCTTCATCCGCCACGTTGCAAACGTGGGCGCTGACATTCACGCCATAAGCTTTGATGTTCTCGAGCGCTGTTGCATTTTTATCGGCGTTGGTGCCCCATAAGGCCACCTCGCAACCTTGAGCGGCCAAGCCTTCGGCCATCCCTAATCCAATCCCGCCATTGCCTCCGGTGATCAGCGCAACGCGCCCTGTGAGATCAAATAAGTTCTTTATCATGGCGTGTCCTCCTTGCTCGGATATCAAGCCTGAGGTGGGGTAGTGCTGTCAATTCCACAGCGCTAGCAGCGCTAATCTTTGGTCTTAAAGTGAGCTGCTGGCGCACTCAGTAACGTTTACTCTGTCTCTAAGCGCTCCATAAGTTGATGGCATGGACACGACAACTTCATCTGCCGCCAACGCATGCTCTGTAGGAGATGGTCTTTTCTCCATTAGCAGACTAATGCTTTGGATGAATATATTAATGAATATCATTAAATAATGGTAGAATCGGCTCACGCTGAGTCAATAGACGAAAGGACCGAATTCGAACAAGTCGTTGCAGCCGAGCTCATTGTCGGGCCTTTCAGGGTCGATACAAGTGCACCAAGGGTGTGATGAGAAGCTGCAATCAGTACAATGGCGCGTCGTGACAGGCAGGTTTGAGAATAGTAGTTAGGACCAAATGATGAAACGCGGCACGGCCGCGCGGAGAGTGTAGATGAATATCAATAGACAGTGGCTGCTCGCATCCCGCCCAGAGGGCATGGTGTCGGAGAGTAATTTCGAATATGCCGAGACGCCTATCCCAGAGATTGGAGATGGGGAGGTATTGGTCCGCAATCTCTATCTCTCGTTTGATCCCACCCAAAGGGGCTGGATGACGGATCGAGAAAGCTACCTGCCACCGGTTGAGATTGGTGCCCCGATGCGTGCGGGCTCTGTAGGCCAAGTGATGGCGAGCCATCATGATGATTACAAGGTTGGCGACCTCGTGCAGACAACGGGCTGTTGGCAGGATTATGTGGTTGCTGCGCCAGGTCAGGGACCCCTTGGTTTGACAGTACTGCCTGCCGGCGTCACTCCAGAAATGATGTTGTCGATCTTCGGAATTACAGGACTGACAGCGTATTTCGGCCTACTGGATATAGGCGATCCCAAAGAAGGGGAAACAGTGCTGGTCTCTGGTGCAGCTGGAGCCACTGGTTCGGTGGTAGGGCAGATCGCAAAACTAAAAGGATGCCGAGTAGTCGGCATAGCTGGCGGTGAGAAGAAGTGCGCCTGGTTGCTTGAAGACGGCGGGTTCGATGCGGTCATTGACTATAAGTCTGAGGATGTCGGTGAGGCGATTCAACGCACTTGTCCAGGCAGGGTCGATGTATTTTTCGACAATGTGGGCGGCGATATTCTAGAGGCAGCGCTTGATCACATCGGGCTTCACTCGCGTATCGTCATGTGTGGCGCTATCTCTGGATACAACAGCGACAGCGCGGTGCCCGGCCCAAAGAATTTAATGAACATCATCTCTCGCAGGGCAAAGATGCAAGGGTTCATCATTCTTGACTACATTGATCAGGCGCCGGCGGCGATCGCTCAGCTTGGAGAGTGGATAGCAACAGGAAAAATGCGGTTTGAGGTAGACGTGCAAAATGGCTTTGAAAACATCCCAGCTACCCTGAAACGGCTCTTCACTGGGGAGAATATGGGTAAGCAGTTACTCAAGATCGCGGACCCACAGGTAGTGCCTCAAAAAGATTAGTGCATGGAATAGACCAATCATCTAACGCGCGTTGCACGCTTTGGCTAAAGGGCTGGGCTCGATAGGACTAAAGGAGGCGATGATAGGTCGAAGAAAAGAGAAGTAACGAAAGCAACAGACGTAACAGAAGCAGCTGAATCGAAAGCGACATTAAAGGCAACAGCAGCAATAGAAACGACATAGACAAACTCATCGATTTTTTAAGAAAAGGAAGAACGAGAGGGCACAAGTGCCATTCTCGACAGCAAAAGGAAGGAGCAACCCCTTGATTGAATTTACACTGAATGGTGAGACCGTCCAAACGGATGAGGATCCCAATACGCCCCTTTTATGGATCGTTCGCGACCAGTTTGGATTGAAAGGATCCAAGTTTGGATGCGGCGCGGGTCTCTGCGGCGCCTGCACGATGCATGTTGACGGTGCAGCTGTTCGAACATGCATCCTTCCCGTCGCTGCTGTGGCCGGTCAGGACATTACGACCATCGAGGGCATCGGTTCCCCTGATGCGCTTCATCCTCTCCAAGTGGCGTGGAATGACTTTGCCGTGCCTCAGTGCGGCTACTGTCAGTCGGGGCAGATCATGTCGGCTGCCGCCATGCTGGAGGCGAATCCTAGCCCTAGCGAAGCCGAGGTGGATGCGGCGCTGTCTGGCAATATTTGTCGGTGCGGCTGCTACAACCGCATCAAAGATGCAGTGATGGCAGTGAGCCAGTCACCCGCACAATTCGTGGATGCGATGGCACCCAAGGCAAAAGCTGAGGGGGTGAAAGCATGAGTATTCAGAACGTATCGCGCCGAGGATTTCTAAAATCAACGGCGGTTGTCGGTGGTGGGCTGGTTGTTGGCTTTAACCTAACGGGCTGCTCAGAGCCTGGTCCCTTACCCATTGCGAAAGAGGCCGGTAGCTGGGTGCCCAACGCATTTGTCCAACTACTTCCCGATAACACCTTAAAGTTTTACACGGCGCGCGATGAAATGGGGCAGGGCGTTACGACGGGACTCTCTACGATTCTCGGTGAAGAGCTTGATTTTGACCCGCTCGCGATGGAGATCCTGTTTGCTGGTGTCCACGAGGATTACAACAACCCCGGCATGGGTGTGCAGGCAACGGGCGGTAGCAACGCGATTAACGCGCATTACCCCCAGCTTCGGCAGGTTGGTGCGAACACTCGAGCCCTGATTCTCGCTGCCGCGGCTGTGGACTTGAATGCTCCCGTCGCTGAACTAAAAACGGACAACGGGTTCGTAATCTATGGTAGCGAGCGGTATGCCTACGGGGATTTCATTGAAACGGCGAGCGGTATGCAGGCGCCAGAGGACGCGCTGCTCAAGTCGCCCAGTGACTTTAAATTTATCGGCCGGGAATCAGCTCGAGTTGATGCCATCGCCAAGGCTACGGGTACGG
>CAJXDD010000117.1:0-8657 GCA_913052075.1 uncultured Gammaproteobacteria bacterium | reverse complement strand
CTTGAAGCGTACTGCTGGGGCCTGGTGCCCGCGAAGATGGCACGATATCCATCAGGTAAGCATCGATGATCGCTCTTGCTACGGGCGCTGCATTCTCACTACCGCCACCGCCATTTTCCAATAGCACCGCCACCGCTATCAACGGATCGTCGACAGGGGCGAAGGCAATAAACCATGCATGCTTTCTGAGCCGCTCGTCGATGAGATCCTCGTCGTACACTTCGCCCTGGCTGATGCCTACCACTTGCGCAGTACCAGACTTTCCAGCCATCGCGTAAGGAATATCTCGCCCAATATAAGCCCACGCTGTTCCATTCTCTCCAAAGCGCTGGTTACCTCGATGCACCACTTTTTTCATTCCGTCGATAATGGTCCCCCACGCCCAATCGGGAATGCGACCCAGCTCATCGAACTGCCCCGATAAATCATGGTTTCGCACGCGGTCCCTTACCATGACCGCTGGTCGAATTTTCCCGCGATTGGCTAAGGTTGAAACCGCTTGCGCCATTTGCAACGGCGTGACCAACATATCCCCCTGACCAATGCCTAAATTGACAGTATCTCCAGGACGCCATGTTTCACCACGACTCGCCTGCTTCCACTCCTGATCAGGAAGTAATCCTCGCTTCGATTCTGGGAGATCCACCGATAGATTCTGACCAAACCCAAAGGGACGAAGCTGACTCGACAAGAGGTCAATACCCATCCTATGGGCAAGGTCGTAGAAATAAACGTTGCAAGACCGATAAAGCGCCTTTTGAATGTGGACGTGGCCGTGCCCACCTGAATCACTTTTAGTCCAATTCCAATCGCGGTATAAACGAGTCTCGCCCTCGAGCCGAAACCAGCCTGGATCGTCGATGACACCATCGGTCGTGATGTGGCCCGAGACCAGACCCACCAAACCAATGAACGGCTTAAGCGTCGAACCAGGCTCATACTGACCTTGCAATGCACGATTGAACAAGGGCGCGTCGATTGACCCCGTTAATGCTTCAAATGCCTCGTGCGTTAGCCCTGTCATAAAGGGATTAGGGTCGTAGGAAGGTTTACTCAGTAGCGCCAGCACCCCTCCGGACGCTGGCTCTATGGCTACAACCGCGCCCCGGCGATCACCCATCGCTTGATCCGCCGCTTTCTGAAGACGGGTATTGAGATGAAGCGTTAGATCGTCGCCCCGCCTGGGAGCCTGACGATTAACGACCTTCATGACCCTACCTTTCGCATTCACCTCAACCTGGTCAAAGCCAACACCACCAAGCAGCGCGTCCTCGTAAAAGCGTTCTACACCCAACTTACCGATATGGTTCGTTCCGACATAAGCCAAGGGATCAATCAATCGCTGATCTTCACTGTTGATCATTCGTACTGACCCCACCGCATGCGCAGTAAGCGCTCCTTCGGGGTAATGCCTCAGGAGCTCAGCACGAACAGCAAATCCAGGCAGCCACATTCGGTTAGCCTCGAAACGAGCGACCTCCTCATCCGTCAGGTTGTACATCAACGTCACAGCCTCAAAGCGCTTCGTTCGTCGCTTGAGCGCATTTCGAATTCTTTCCTCTATCGAGGAATCGATAGACAGAACCTTTTTCAGCGCATCAAGGCTATCCTCTGCAGATAGGACTTGCTCTGGAATCATAACCAGTTGTCTCGCCGGTAAATTTTCAGCCAAGATGCTACCTTCACTATCAAAGATGAGTCCCCTGGAGGGTGCGTTTGCCACAAGTTGCATTCTGTTTTCATCGGATCGGGTAACGAATGCGTCGTAACGTATAAACTGCAGATACCCTACTCGAGCCAACAGGAGGCCAAAGAGCACTACCACCACCAATGCTCCGATCGACACGCGCTCGATATAGATTTGCGCCTCGCTCTGATGGTCTTTGAGAATGGAGGGTTCGGTCATGCGCTCAGTTACTTATGGTAGGGATGCATTCGGTTGATACTCCAAGCGCGGTAGAGCTGCTCCGCGATCAGGACCCGCATCATAAAATGAGGAAACGTCATAGGTGAAACGCTGATTGATCGGTTCACATCTCGCATCAAGTCGGCCGAAAGACCATCAGGACCGCCGATAAGCATTTGTATGAGAGGATAATCATTCATCCAGCCGGACATTTCATTAGCTAACATCTCGGTAGCGAGCAACTTACCGGACTTATCCAAGGCAATCACCAGCGCCCGTGGATGAATGAGATCGCGGATAGCTCGCTCTTCTTCTTTGGCGTACTTCGCGATCGATCCTGTCTTATGTCGTTTCGCGACTGGATACTCTTTCAAGAGGAGTTCGCAATCACCTTTCATTCTTCCTCGATAGGTGTCAAATCCCTCGCGAACCCAGCCAGGCGGCTTGGTTCCAGCCGCAATCAATTCAATTTTCATCCTGCGATGACTCTGCCTCTGTAGGAGTGAGACTCCAAAGGCGTTCTAAGTCGTAGAGCGCCCGCACCTCTGGCTGCATGAGATGAACAATGATGTCACCTAGGTCGACCAAGACCCACTCGCCGTCTTCCTCTCCCTCGACGCCAAGTGGGCGGCAGCCAGCCGCTTTGGCATGCTCGACAACATTGGCCGCGAGCGCCTTAATTTGCCGCTTGGATTGACCGCTAGCAACAACCATAAGGTCAGCAATATCAGTCTGGCCTTGGACATCTAAGGTCACCACCTCCTCTGCTTTTATCTCGTCTAGCGCCTCTAAAACCAATGTCTTTAACGTTTCTAAATTCAAATCTTAGGGCCTCCCAGCCTCGTCACCTTGGTAGAGCTTGTGTTGGCTTATATAAGCTTGTACTTCAAAGGGTAGGTCCCTGACAGGCTCATGATTTGATAATTGAGCCCTGACACGCGTTGCCGAGACGTCAATTGCATCGAACTCGAGTCGATAGATGCCACCGCTCGGCATCATATTATCTTCAATTGTTTGCAACTGCGGGTAGCGCGCGACCGATCCGCCAGCTTGGCCGCTTAGACCGGCTCGGGGGACAACCAAAAAATGCGCAAGGTCCAAAAGGTGTTCCGAATCAACCCAGTTCGGCAAATCCGCCAGCGCATCCTCCCCTAGTACAAAAAAAATGGGCGTTCGCGGAGCGCGCGCTTGGCGTAGATACCGAAGGACTTCAATCGTTGGCACGCTGCGCCCAATTTCATACTCGAATCGATCGATCACAACGTGAGACATGTCCTTTGTTGCGAGCTCCAGCATGGCGAGCCGATGCTCTGGGGACGCGTCGCACGCTCCTCGATGACCTGGCAGATAGGCAGGCAACATCCTTACAAGCACTCCAAGTTGACAGACAAGCGCTCTCGTAATTGTGAGGTGCCCCTCATGGACAGGATCAAATGTGCCGCCAAAGACCACCTCGGCGCTGGGCGTGCTCATTGGCGGATTTGTCCCTCACCTCGCACCACCCACTTCAGTGTGGTTAAGCCTTCCAAACCCACCGGGCCCCTGGCGTGTAATCGGTCCGTTGAAATTCCGATCTCTGCGCCTAACCCATATTCAAAACCATCAGCAAAGCGCGTTGAGGCATTGACCATGACGGAACTAGAATCCACCTCTCGAATGAAACGATTGGCGCTCGCCTCTTCGGAGGTGACTATTGTTTCTGTGTGATGAGAGCCATAGCTATTGATATGACTAATCGCTTCGTCCACACCCGATACCACCCGAATTGAGATGATTGGCCCAAGATATTCAGTCGACCAATCGGCTTCTGTCGCCCCAACCACTCCCTCTATGCCATGCAAGCAGCCCACCGCACGCTCGCAGGCCCTTAGTTCGACGCCCGCATCGTTTAAGCTTCTAGCAATATTGGGCAGCCAGTCGCTCGCCACCGCTTCGTGAACCAGTAAAGATTCCAATGCGTTACAAACTGAGTTGCGTTGGGTCTTCCCGTTCATAACAATCGCATGCGCCATCTCAAGATCCGCGCTGGCATCTACGAATGCGTGGCAGTTGCCGTCCAAATGCTTAAGGACCGGAATCTTGCTTTCGCTGGCAATACGCTCTATCAAAGACTTGCCACCTCGCGGAATAATCAGGTCGACGTCCCTTGCTTGCTGCAGCAGGTAGCCGACGGCATCCCGATCTGTGGTGCCAATCAGTTGAACGAGTCCGCTCGGTAGCGAGACTGATTCAAGGCCGCTCGCGATTACTGCAGCGAGTGCTTGGTTGGTTTCGATACACTCAGATCCACCTCGAAGGATCACTGCATTGCCTGCCTTGAGACACAAAGCCGCTGCATCAACCGTGACATTAGGCCGGGACTCATAAATCATTCCGATCACACCGATGGGCGTTCTCATTCTCGAAATCAACAGACCATTGGGGCGCCTCGTTTCGTCAACGATCGCACCCACTGGATCCTCTAGCGCCGCCACTTGCGTCAGCCCTTCACACATTGCCGATACTCGGTGAGGGTCCAACGTCATTCTTTCAATGAGCGGCGCCTCAAGGCCGTTTGATCTCGCTCGATTGCAGTCAATCGAGTTGGCCTCAAGAATGCGATCGACTTGCTCACTCAGTAGTCGTGCCATCGACTCAAGCGCATCATTTTTCTGCTGGGTAGTCGCTCGACTGCCTACCGCGCTACTCGAGCGCGCCCTCATCGCGAGGGATTCGATGTGCTCTTTTACATTCATGTCGCGTTACTCAATTTCTTTCTGAGAAATCATCTGACCAAACTTGGCCGCTACGACCCCTCGCGATCAGTGTTGCTTAATTTAGTGAACCATCAGCTATCCACCATTTAGCTACCATCTGTCACCACTTAGCGGTCAGTTTTAGGCGATTCAGTATGCAGCTCACACCCCGATGGGTTACCAACGCTACCGCTCGCTTGAGCTTGATTGAAAGCACGCTTTGGTCGTTTATGGCCATGGCTCGACGCATTTGACACCTAATGACCATTTCAGTCGCTGGAATGTTGAGGCTATTGCTACTTATTAAGCTGTGCCACTTATTCGCCCGACTCTCCGCCCAACGACCTTAAGACAATTACTCACCCGCGCCTTTTTCTTTTTGTATTTCGTCAAGCATACGTTCGATTCTCGTCAGCCGAGCCAGCGGATCAGATAATTCAAGAAAGCGCTGACGCACTGCATTCTTGATAGGTAGCAGCTCCACCAACCGCCCCCCTAACTCGGCTGCGTACTCATACTGAGATTGCCTTGCTTCTCGAGCAACGCCAGGGTGAGCAAGAAGATCCTCCAAAATCCCAACGAGCAGTTCATCCTCTGGTCCAATGGGAATAGATGGCTCTGGCTCGAGCAACCGACATTCAGCTCGCAATCCGCCCGACATATCTTCAAATGCATCAAGAACCTTTAATTTTTGGTGGGCAGTTAGCACCACCTCAAGCTGGCCCTTGGTGTTTTGGTCAAAATCGCGTATCTCGCAGTAAGTCCCCACTGATGCAATTTCCGGAAGGCTTTGAAACCGAGTTTTTTCTGAAGACGAGGCGTCGGCCGCTGACTCATCGCTTGCCCATTTCGATTGCTCGCTCAAGACCAAACCGACGCCCACCGCTTCTTTCAGACTTCGACCCAGAAGATCTTGATCTTGAGCGGACGTAACCGTCATCTTCAGCTGCCCCCCCGGAAATAAAACCAGAGGAACAGGGAGCAGGCCTATCTCAATGTCTCCGTCGTGCACATTCATCGTGTTGGGATATGTCGCCTACCATCAATCCGTCAATTAGAAAGGGATATCATCATCAAAGTCGTCTGATGGTGGAGGGCCAAAATCGTCCGATTGTTGACTTCGACTTGGTGCTGAACCACCACCACTCATCGCACCCATCCCGCCTTCGCCTCGCGCGTCCAACATTTGCATCTCATTGGCGACGATTTCCGTGGTGTAGTGCTTTTGCCCTTCTCTCTCCCACTCTCTCGTTCTTAGTTCGCCCTCGACATACACTTTTGAACCCCGTTTAAGGTACTCATTGGCGATCTCAGCTAATCGATTGAAGAACACAACTCGATGCCACTCCGTTCGCTCCTTCTGCTCTCCAGAGTCTCGATCTCTCCAAGACTTAGAGGTGGCAACCGATACGTTAGTCACCGCACCGCCGGATGGCATGTATCGTGTTTCTGGATCTCGCCCCAGGTTGCCAACCAGAATCACCTTGTTGATGCCTCTCGCCATTTGCTTTCTCCAAACTATTTTCCTGCGATTCTACCACCTGAATCTCTTATTCGTCGGCTCATTTACAGGACTTTGACTCGTCATCCTGGCCGTATCCACCTAAGTTCAAGGGATTTTGTCTGTTTTCGTAAGGCATTAAGCTGATTAAACGCCTGCATTGAGTCTAGATCTCGAGGCGGTCCACTCGACCAAAGTAAACAGTACCAACAGGGTCGCGCAGACGATCAGCAGCGCAGTGCCGCCTAGCGCAGATAAAACGAATCCGCCCATCACCCCGCCGAGAGCAATTCCCGCGAATTGGCAAGTGCTGTAGACCCCCATCACCAGTCCTCGGCGTGAAGCACTGGCCAACAATGTTGCCCGGCTAGGGTAGCTGGCTTCAAGAAAGTTAAACCCCATAAATAGCAATATCGACGCGAGTACGAGTAGACCCAATGATGGCTCCGTCGTTAGTAAGATCATCGCTATCGCCATCAAAGGGAAGGGCCAAACGGAAGACAAAGCGATTACCCCGCGCCTATCTTTGGCAAGCGGCCACGCGATGAGAACGAACGACAGCACTAAGACCAACAGATAGAAAAAGCCATGACCACCAACGGTCAACCCTCCTTTAACCAACAGCTGGGGCAAAAGCAGAAATACCGCCATCAGTACGAAGTGATTCAGGGCGATCCCGACACAGATGAAAATCAAGCTCGATCGATGATCATCAGTCAGCCAGGGCCCATCTTCTATCTCCTCATCGATTCGAGCGGATTGATCTTTCCGGTCATCCAAAACGAGAACCAACAATGCCGCAACCAATGCCTGAAGCCCGCAGAACCAAAAGAGCGAAGAAAGTCCCAATATCGAATAAAGCCAAGGCCCAACCACCATCGACAAACCAAATGCGAAGGCAATACTGCCTCCAACCCCGGCCATTGCCATTGATCGCTTTTCCGGAACGACAACATCTCCAATCCATGCGAGTAAGACACCAGCGATAGCCGCGCTACCCTGCATAAGCCTCCCAGCTATGACGCCTAGAACAGTGTCGCTTAGCGCAGCCAATACGCTACCCGCAGCGAACACAATGAGTGCCATCAATATGACCGATCGGCGCCCATAGCGATCAGAGGCCCAACCCAACGGGATTTGCATCAGACACTGAGCGATGCCATAGACCCCAACTGCTAATCCAATTTGCCATGCCGTTGCGTCGAGCTCCTCGACCGCCGCGATTGCAAAGACTGGCAGAATGCAAAAAAGACCGATCATTCTTAAGAAATAAAGAAGGTAAATCAGGCCTATTGTTGGCATGATTCAACATCCTGTGCCGGAAGCCATCGAGAAAAAAGAGTGATATCTTTGATGTCGGTCCGCGTTAATCGAGGGTGATGCATTCAGGTCTCTCGGTTACTCTGCGTGTATCATGCCCAATCCATTGACCCGACTTTGGCCACACCCAAACGACGATGCAGCATATCGTTGAGATGAATTGATGTCAGCAGAAACTATCTCCATTCGCGGCGCGAGGCAAAATAATCTTCAGAATATCGACGTCGATATTCCGCGCGAGCAATTGGTCGTCATTACTGGCGTGTCGGGGTCGGGCAAATCGTCGCTCGCCTTCGACACACTGTACGCAGAAGGACAACGACGATACGTTGAGAGCTTATCGACCTACGCACGACAGTTTCTTGCGACCATGGAAAAGCCGGACCTTGATCATATCGAAGGCCTGTCTCCCGCTATTTCAATCGAACAGCGAACCAGCAACCACAACCCGCGATCGACTGTAGGAACAATCACCGAAATTAGCGATTTTTTAAGACTCCTTTTCGCTCGAGTGGGCACTCCTCATTGTCCCGATCACGGCAGTCCTTTAATCGCCCAGCCTGTCTCGTCGATGGTCGCCCAAGTCTTAGCGCTTCCAGATGAAACCCGCATTATGATTCTGGCGCCCGTGGTACGCGAGAAAAAAGGCAATCATCAGCATCTGCTGCGAGAATTGGGTCGCAGCGGTTTTGTCCGGGCACGCATCAACGGTTTGGTGACTGAACTAGAAGAGGCCCCCCAATTAGACCGAGGTCAAACTCACACTATTGAGGTCATCGTCGATCGATTTAGAGTGAGGCCTGAGATGAAGACCAGAATTGCAGATTCTTTCGAAACTGCATTGTCCGCTGCTGATGGGCTGGCCATCGCCTCTTTCATGGATTCGGAAGATGCAGACTTACTCTTTTCCTCCAAATACGCCTGCGCAGAATGCGGACATAGCGTGCCCGCCCTTGAGCCACGACTCTTTTCCTTCAATAGCCCCATCGGAGCGTGCGAGTCATGTGAGGGCATGGGAGAGGAGACTTACTTTGATTCCGCGACACTTATTCGCGACCCAGCTCTCAGCTTATCCGAGGGCGCCATCAGCGGATGGGATCGTCAGCACGTTTACTACTATCAGCTCCTCGAGCAACTGGGTGAACATGATCAGTTTTCGATGGACACCCCCTTTGAAAACCTTGATCCCAATCAC
>CAJXDD010000116.1:0-8663 GCA_913052075.1 uncultured Gammaproteobacteria bacterium | reverse complement strand
GGTAATTGGAGCTCGCTCTCGATGAACTGTGGGCTTCCTCTTCGTTCTATAAATGTTGCTGTTGCTGGCAGTGCTAGTGCGGCTGGTGCCGTGGCGAGCGTTCGGCGCGTGATGGGCTTGAGGGCTTGGGCGGTGGCTGCCAGCAGAGCTATGCTTAGTGCCATCGCAGATGCGGCAGCTGCTGTGCCGGTTCGCGGCTGCAAAATGCTACTTTTGCAACGTATAGCTCTCATTGGAGCTCGCGCTCGATGAAGCGAGCGTAGAGTTGCCTGATGGCACGGTGCTCTCGGCAGAAACCTTAGGTGAATTAGCGACGGCCTACCAAAAGACCCAAGACCGAATTCATCAGCTCGATCGCGTGTATCCGGCAGTCGTGCTTGATCAGTTTCTCTTCCTGCCAGCGCTCGAGGTAGAGGCTTTTGCAAATGGCGGCGAAAGCCTCCGAGGGTTCGGTTCACAACTGAATGAGCGGCTGGCAGCCATACAAAATGCGCAGTTTCAGTACGCCGTTGAGGTGGTTGAGGCAGTAGATGAAAACGAGGCATTTATTCAGGTTTCGGTCATTAATCATGGTTTTGAGCGACGCTACCAATTTAGCAGAGACTTTTTCGCATCGCAGGACTATAAAGCGCTAGTGGCCTTTGGTGCGGAGATGCTCGTTGCCGTGCCGGAAGGCAGCCGGGTGATTAAGGGAGAGCGCTCGCAAGCGGCGAACGATTTGGTCGAAGCACTGAATTGGTTGCAAAAAGAAGCCGTCCGTGGTCAAAGCCGGCAGCGGTTCAAGGGGCTTGGAGAGATGAACGCTGACCAGCTTTGGGAAACAACCATGGACCCTGCTCACAGGACTTTACTCAGAGTCTCGGTCGAAGATGCTATCGCAGCTGACCAGGTGTTCAATACGCTGATGGGTGACCACGTGGAGCCACGGCGAGACTTCATCGAACAGAATGCGTTAGCTGTTGCTAACCTCGACGTGTGACAGCTAAGCGGCTGGCTCGAGCAAAGACAAGTCGGCGATCTGATTGACAGCATCCCTGAGCATTTTCAGCGTTGAGATCCGATTGGCACGAAGTGCAGCATCGTCGCTCATGACGAGTACATTGTCGAAATAGTCCTCGATAGCTTTTAATCCTTTGCCAAGCTCGGCAAGACGGCTTGAGAGCGGAAGGTCCTTGGTTTGGTTGAGTGTGCCCGTGAGAGCGATCATAGTCTGCTCGGAAGGATGCTCAAACAATGTGGGTTGGACATTCCCTACTTCACCAACTGTTACTTTGCTCAATAGATTGTTGATCCGCTTTTGAGCAGAGATAAGGGCCTCTGCCGACGGCTCTGTCTTGAACGCGGCGAGGGTTTGCATGTCAGCATACATAGCAGCTAGGACAGGCGCTTCATCTTTCCTGGCTAGAATCGCGCGAACCGCATCGTACGAAACACCCTCATCAATCGCCCATTGCTCGAATCGATCAATCAAATAATCCTTCACTGGCTGGCCATCAAACTCGCGAGCAAAACTGACGACCGCATCATCCACTAAAGTGAAAGGCGATAATGGCAGTTGATTTTCAACGCAAATCCGAACGATACCGATAGCTTGTCTTCTTAGCGCAAACGGGTCCTTGCTTCCCGTTGGAGGCTGGTTGATACCAAATAGGCCCACTAATGCATCTAAACGATCGGCGAGCGCTACGACTTGACTGACTTCACCAGACGGTAACGCATCGCCCGCAAATCTTGGTTGATAGTGTTCTCGAACTGCTAGGGAGACATTGTTTGCCTCGCCAGCGGCACGCGCGTAGTACTCTCCCATGACTCCCTGAAGGTCAGGAAATTCTCCGACCATGCCAGAGACTAAGTCGGTTTTTGCGAGCTGACCAGCACGCTCTGCTGACGCTTCATCAACGCCCAAACGACTCGCAATTTGCGCTGATAGGGAACCAAGGCGCTTGGCCTTTTCGAAGTAGCTACCTAGCTCGGCTTGGTAGGTGACCATCTTCAATGACTCGAGCCACTGAATTGGGGGCTGCTTGAGATCTTTGTCGTAGAAAAATTCTGCGTCTGCCAAGCGCGGCGTGATTACCCGCTCATTTCCTTTAATAACGACCTCGGGCTCAGGGCTATCAACATTGGCCACTGTTAGGAAAATCGGTAGAAGGCTGTCTGCGTCATCAACAAGGTGGAAATACCGCTGATGTTCCCTCATTGCGGAGATGAGCACCTCGCTGGGTACTCGAAGAAATCGTTCATTGAAATGGCCCGCTAAGATGATTGGCCATTCAACCAGGGCGGTAACCTCATCAAGCAGCGAGTCGTTCTCTGTGATCGTGCCCCCCAAGGATTCAGCCTTGGACCTGAGTGCAGACCAAATTGTCCTTCGACGGTTCATTCGATTGGCCATCACGAAGTGCTCAACCAACTGCGACTCGTACTCGAGGGGAGATCGTATCTTGAACGCGCCATTCCCCATGAAACGGTGGCCTTGGCTATGATCGGATGCGGTGCAACCGAACAGCTGGATTGGTACAACGTTGGTTCCAATCATCACGGCGAGCCAACGAACAGGCCTCACAAACTCGACGCTCAGATCGCGCCAGCGCATGCGTCTAGCAATGGGTAGTCGTTGCGAGGTCTCCTCAAGAATAGGTTCAAGTCGGTCAGTCAATGGCAGGCCCGGTCTCGTGGCTCGATAGACCACCCATGCTCCTTTATCCGAAGTAACAGTCTCAAATCGCGTATCAACGGGCACCCCGCAGGATCGAGCAAATCCGGCAAGCGCCTTCGTGGGTTGACCCGCTTGGTCATACGCCGCTTTCAGAGCCGGGCCTCTCCGGTCTACGGTTTGATCCGGCTGAGTGGTTGCTATGTCTTTGATGAGAACGGCTAGGCGTCTAGGCGTTGCAAAGGTTTGAAGGCCACTATGCTCGAAACCGTCCTTGTTAAGAGCCTCGCTAATGAGTTGCCCGAACGCGCTTTCAAGAGCGGTAAGGCTTGTTGGTGGGAGCTCTTCGGTACCGATTTCAATAAGAAGTGGCAATGCGTCCGTCATGACACTTTGTCCAAGACGCGCTGTCGATCGCTGTCGATCGCGAGCGGGAAACCCAATTGCGCTCGTGAATCGAAGTAGCTTTGAGCAACGGCTCTGGCAAGTGCTCGAACCCGCAGAATAAATCGTTGGCGTTCCGTGACCGAGATAGCACCTCTTGCGTCCAAGAGGTTAAAGGCGTGCGAGGCTTTCATAACATACTCATAAGCAGGAAGAGGTAGCCCCGTTTCGAGCAGCCGAGTTGATTCCGTCTCGAAAAAATCAAATTGGTTCTGCAAGCCATCAATGTCCGCTTCATCGAAATTGAAAGCGGACATCTCAACCTCATATTGATGGAATACATCTGCATAGGTCACCACCTGGTCATCGTGTTGAGACCAGATTAGCGACTGAAAATCCTCGGCTCCCTGCAGATAGAGCGCCAGTCGTTCAAGGCCGTAAGTGATCTCACCCATGACTGGGTCGCATGGCAGACCGCCCACCTGCTGAAAATAGGTGAACTGGGTGATTTCCATTCCATCCATCCATACCTCCCACCCTAGGCCCCATGCACCTAGGGTAGGCGACTCCCAATTGTCTTCAACAAATCTGATGTCGTGTAAGGAGGTATCGATTCCTAGATGTTTGAGCGACGCTAAGTACAGCTCTTGGAAATCCTCAGGGTGCGGCTTCATTACTACCTGAAACTGATAGTAATACTGGTAGCGATTAGGGTTTTGCCCGTAGCGCCCATCAGTTGGCCGGCGGCATGGCTGGACATAGGCGCTCGCCCAGCGCTCGGGACCGATGGCTCTTAAGAAAGTGGCTGGATGAAATGTCCCCGCGCCCACTTCCAAGTCGTAGGGTTGCATAAGAACGCAACCCTTTTCAGCCCAGAATTGTTGTAAGGTCAGAATCAGGTCTTGGAAGGTATTTACGTTGGCCATGATTGCGCCCAATGAGTAAGGCGGCGATTATAGCCTATTCCGCCAGGATCGCCTGCGTGTCAAACCGGTCGCGACGGACGGTGTGTCGCATCTATAACTAGCCCGGCATGCGGGAACAAGCGCTGATTTTGTGCGGTTTGGAATGTCCTCAAGAAACAGAGCTCAGTCGAGCTACCAACGGGAAACGGTAACAACGTGTTAAAACGTCGCCTCTTGCTTGGGGCCTTCTATCTAGCGAGCTGGATGCCCCGTTCTTTCGCACAGTGGTTTGGTCGACAGTTGGGAAGAGTGCTTTGGTTAACTAATACAGAGGCGAGACGAATCACTGAAATTAATGTTGGCCTTTGCTACCCCTCTTACTCGGAGGCTGAGCGTGAAACGCTAGCCAGACAAAGTCTGATCGCGACAGCTATGACAGCGTTAGAAACGCCTAGTGTTTGGCTAGGTAAGCGGGAGAAACTTGCCAGATGGATTACGACTACTCATGGCTTGAAGGCTTTTGATGCATTGTGCGGTCAAGGCCGGGGGGTGTTGTTAATAGTGCCACACATCGGTAATTGGGAGTTGTTTAATGCCTATCATGCAGCGCGTGGCAAGCGTTTAACTGCTCTCTTTAGACCCCCTAGGCAAGCAGCCATGGCGGGGATCATCCACTATTTAAGAGCACAGTTCGGAAATCACATGGTGCCTACAACTGCTCGTGGCATTGTTCAATTGTTCAAGCGACTCCAACGAGGTGAGGTGGTTGCCGTATTACCCGATCAAGTCCCAGAAAGTGGTGTATTTGCTTCCTTCTTTGGGCAAGCGGCGCTCACTGATCGGCTAGCTCACCGATTGGTGCAAAAGACGGATGCGTCGGTTGTCATGATGGGGCTACTTCGTAATGAAGATGGTCTTTTTGATTTACATCTTGTGCCCATTGACGGGCTCAACAACCCTAATGAAGATGAGGCATTATCCGACTTAAATCTTGCTATTCAGCAACTCGTCCAGCGCGCACCTGCTCAGTATCAATGGGAATACAAGAGATTCAAGAGACAACCAGGCGGAGCGCGAGATCCCTACCTAAAAAGCTAGGGTTTCTTGCCGATAATCATCCCGTGATAGGGCGCAACCCCTTGATCGAGGTTAGGATCGGCCTCGGTCTCAATGAATTGAATGACTTGCAGGCTAGGAAACAGCGCCGGAAGCTCGCCAGCGTTCAGTCGAAAGTTAGGATTGCTCGGCCCCGGCAAGTCCTGTGGGCTCTCGTTAGCTAGATGCTCAGGCGTCAAAAAGGTGGAGGCAATAAGTATTCCGCCGGGCCTTAATGACTGAGTAATTGCTTTACACAGTGAGCGATCGAGGAAATGATGAAAGTGAACCACGTCATATTGGTTAGCTTTCAGCGTCTCGCTTTGAATGTTGATGGCTCTCGCATGAATGGGCAGCTTCGCCCGCTGCGCCTGGTTGTTCACCCAGGTCATCGCGACCGTTGAAATATCGAGTGCGTCAACGGTGAGTCCCCGTAGAGCGAGGAAACAACTATCCCCGCCTAGCCCGGCAGCGAGATCAAGGGCGTGCCCGGTTCTCGGCAGCAGCCGAACGGCATTAACCAATGCTGGATTTGCCTCAATTTTGAAAATGGTGAGATTGCTGGAGGCGATTCGTGCTTCGTAAATTCGGTCCCATTTGCTTTGTGCAGATGGCATTACTTGCGCCAAAACATGCCCGTAAACAGCACGAGCACCGTGAAGATCTCAAGACGCCCAAGCACCATGCCGACACTGAGCGCTATCTTGGCTGTGTCACTGATGCCCCCATAGTGGGCAGATACAGCGCCAAGGCCTGGTCCAAGATTATTCATTGCGGATGCTACCGCAGAAAAAGATGTTTCGAAATCCAGCTGAGTCGACAGCAAAATCATGAGCAAGATAATGAACACAAATACGTAAATGGATAAGAACCCCCAAACGGCTTGAATAACTCCTTCGGTCATCACCCGCTGCCCCAGTTTGATAGGAAAAACCGCTTGTGGGTGGATGAGTCGATAGATTTCTCTCAGCCCCTGCTTGTAGATTAATAAGACACGGATAACCTTTAATCCCCCGCCTGTGGAGCCTGCGCAGGCACCAACGAACGCGCCGAAGATGAGGACGAAAGGCGCGATACCTGGCCAATCAACAAAAGATGCAGTTGCAAAGCCGGTGGTTGTGAACATGGACACAACTTGGAACAGGCTAGCCCTTACGGACGCCGTTGTACCTAACCCGCTTGAGATCAACACTCCTGCTACTAGTAAAACAGAGAGTGACATAATGACCAGTAGTGCTCTGACCTCTTCATCGCGCCAGTAAGCTTTGAGGGACCGGTCCCGAAAACCGAAGAAATGCAAGGCGAAGTTGATGCTCGACAAGAGCATAAAAACAATCGCCACTGCCTCAATGGTGGGCGAATTGAAGTAACCAAGACTTGCGTCGTGCGTTGAAAACCCACCAATTGCCACGGTGCTGAAGCTATGGCAAATGGCGTCAAAGAGGGACATTCCGGCCAGAAGATATCCCATGCAACAGGCAGCTGTCAGGATGACGTAAATCGACCAGAGGGCGAGGGCGGTCTGTTTGATTCGAGGGGTTAGCTTGCTGTCCTTGACCGGACCGGGCGCCTCAGTACGGTAGAGCTGCATACCCCCCACGCCGAGCATTGGCAGAATAGCTACAGCGAGCACAATTATACCCATGCCGCCTAGCCATTGGAGTTGTTGTCGGTAATACAAAATGGAAGGCGGGAGCTGATCCAAGCCAGTCATGACGGTTGCGCCTGTCGTGGTTAACCCTGAAAAGGATTCGAACCATGCATCAACCCAACTCATGTCTAGCGCAGGGTTGAGTACGAGTGGAAGCGCGCTAAATGCGCCCAGCGCGAAGTAGCAGAGTGCTGTGACTAGAAAACCATCTTTGGTTCGCAACTCGTTAGCAAATTGTTTGAAGATGGTCATCAACACTGCGCCGACGATAAATATCGTAATACCCGCTTGGCCAAAGGTGATTAGAAGGCCGTCTTGGTAAATGATGGAGACGATGGAAGGAGGTACCAGGGTCGCGCTAAAAAAGACGAGCAACGTTCCCAAAATCCTGAGTGTGACGCCTATTCGCATGGGCTAGAAGAAGCTCACAGGCGCTTGGAACAGGGCTTCGACGTCTCGAATCGTGGTTTTATCGACCAAAAATAGAACGAAGTGGTCATCTGGCTCTACAACGATATTGTCGTGGGCAATCATTACTTCATCATGTCGGATGAGCGCTCCGACAGTGGCGCCAGAGGGCAGGCTCAGCTCTCCTAGCGTTTTACCGATGACTTTTGATGACTGGTAGTCACCATGAGCAATGGCTTCGATTGCTTCAGCGGCGCCCCGCCTCAGCGAATGTACCTTCACCACATCGCCTCTCCGAATATGAGTCAGTATCGCCCCGAGCGTAGCAAGTTGAGGGGATATAGCGATGTCGATGTCTTGGCCTTCGATGAGATCAACATAGGCAGGATTATTAATGAGCGTGATGACTCGTTTGGCCCCTAAGCTCTTTGCCAGCATCGATGACATGATATTGGCTTCATCATCATTGGTGATCGCACAAAACACATCAGTGTCCTCGATACTCTCCTCAACCAATAGTTCGCGATTCGACGCGTTGCCGTTGAGGACGATGGAGCTTTCTAGTGACTCCGACAAGTTAAAGCATCGGTTCCTATCTTGCTCAATCACCCGTACGCCGTAACGGTGTTCAAGTTGAAGAGCAAGGTTCTCTCCAATATGGCCGCCACCAGCAATGACTACTCGTTTGTTGGGCCGTTCGCTCTGGCGCAGCGCGTTCATTAACTTTGGGATATGCGGTGCGGCTGCGATTAAGAAGACTTCATCCTTGGCCTGAAGGATGGTTGAGCCCTCAGGGATCAGGGGGCTATTCCTCCGAAAAATGGCTGCCACTCGTGCGTCTACCCCATCGACCAGTGACCGAATGGTACTTACTGCCTGATTGGCAAGAGGGCTCGCTCTGTCAATCCGCAGGCCAACTAATTTTGCCTGACCGCCAGCGAAATCCATGACTTGAAGCGCGCCAGGATTATCAACAAGTCGTTTAATGTCATGCGTTAGAATTTCTTCGGGATTAACGATGTGGTCCACAGGCATCGCGTCATCCCTGAAAATCCCGCCACCTGCAAGATACTCTCTACTCCGCACCCGCGCGATTTTGGTTGGTGTGTGAAACACGCTATAGGCCACTTGGCAGGCCACCATGTTCACTTCATCCGAGTTGGTGACGGCGATGAGCATATCAGCGTCCTCGGCGCCAGCTTGTCGCAGGACTGATGGGTGCGAAGCGCGGCCGCAAACTGTTCGGATGTCGTACCGGTCTTGAAGTCCTCGGAGTCGATCAGCGTCGGTGTCAACCAAAGTGATATCGCTAGCCTCTTTGACGAGATTTTGCGCGAGGCTGCCTCCTACTTGCCCCGCCCCTAGAATGATGATCTTCATCGGGCGCGAGACTCCTTGTTTAAGAGCGAATAGAAGAATCCATCTTGCTCATCTGCTTGCGGCAAATATTGCAGCCCGATGCCCAAAGAGATTGATTCTGGAAGCGAAATGGTTGCGGGTTTAGCGTCCGTCGTCTCGGATAAGAAATGACTAATCACCGCATCGTTCTCCCTACGAAGAATCG
>CAJXDD010000115.1:0-8682 GCA_913052075.1 uncultured Gammaproteobacteria bacterium | reverse complement strand
TTGATTTCTTGAGGTATGAACCCGTGACAACGACCTCTTCAATGCTTTCTTCGGCTAATGCTGACCACGAAGTCATTGCAAAAGCCGCTATCGCCAGCGTTCTCCCAATTGGTTTTGTGAACATTCAATGTCCCCCATTTTAAATGACTACCATTCGATAGCATCCAGTCCTAACGCACAGCCTTCTGAACCTTGGAGAACCTAATCCAGAGGCTCACCACGCGATTCATTTGACCTGTGCGGCATTTCCTTCAGCATCGAAGCTGCGAGTGGAACGACTGAGTCCGACGGCGAAGTCGGAGCCGATTTTAGCGCTTTCATTGGAGTACTCCGCTAGCAATCCTATCGGCCCGATACTAGCGACCTTCCAGATTTCAACATCAGCGCTTAGAGGTAGGCCGGTTCCCTGTAAGGCTCCGCACCAGTTGTTTCCTCCCCGGAGGAGCTCCCCACCCCTCTGTCGCCTACCTTACGAAAGGCAGTCCAGCATATCAAGCGAAAAAATGCGCACCAATAGATTTGGAAAATATTACGCGGTGCCTTGCTCGGGCTGGGCTAACAACCCCCATTTGATGCCAAATACTCCCTGTTATCGATCGTCAGCCCTCCTGAAACCTGAGCGCAGGGGTGGGCCGCGCCGGGTTCACTGACGGGGAGCTAGCCTTGCCCTTACAGCCTCAAAGGCAGGGGGTAGGTTGCCCTTAGGCCAGCGCGCCTCCAATACCGCAGCGGCCTCCTGGCGCTTGTCCAATCGCTCGAGCAGCAATATCTCTATCATCAGATAATCCAGCTGATCGGCATCGACCTGCCGTGCCAGCTGAATGAATGTCAGCGCACCATTACTGTCGCCCGCCCGAACTGCTCCCAGCGCTCGGCTATAAAGCAACATGCCGTCGCCGGGCAGGAGAGCGAGCCCTTGATCGAGTATCGTCTTGGACGCGCGCTCGTCGCCCTCTAACCTCAAGATGTCTGCTTTATTGATGTATGGCGCAGCCGCGAAGGGGTCCTGCTGAATGACTCGATCTAGCAAATCTTTCGCTTCCGATCGCCGGCCCTCAGCCATCGCTCGCGCAGCATCAGCAAGCCCGCCCTCCGCGCGCCAAGCAATTTGCTCAGAAGCAGTCGCCAATTCCTTAATCGCGCCACCGCACGTTGAGAACGTCACGGCCCCTGGCAGCCCAGCAGCGGCTACTCGAACAATCCGCAAATTGTGGGAACACCCCTTCGCAATCCATTCACTGGGGAGCCGGCCAACTTCTGACATTTTTCCCAATGCCGTTGCCATCACCAACGCTGGCGGCGCTCGCATAAGGTCCTGCCACGCGGGCAATGTGGTCCAACGCGCGATGGTGGCTCGAGATCGCGTGGCGATCAGACTCGCCCGCTCCAGCGGTGACCGTTTTTCGTCCACGATGACATCGAGATACAACTGATCCGTCCTAGGCGTCGCCTCCGTTCCATGAAGCCGCCAATACTGCTGCCGTCTCCCATGATGATCTGCCACTTCTACGGTTGTCGCTCTGTCGAGGGCACCATCAATTCGCGCTTGGTCAATGCCCAGCAACGTTGTTGCTTGGCCTCTTTGCTTGATTTCTTGCCATGCAAGGAAGCGGTCCTCGTGACAATCCTGGCAAACATCCCTTGCGCCTAATGCTTTCGCAAATATCGGATCCGGACGAGCAAACTGATGATCACGCCTGAAGTCGACGCCCATATACATCCTGCCAGGCATGTGGCAGTCCACACATTCCAAACTCGCTGACAACGGATGTGCATGATGGCTTGGCGTTTCATAAACCTCGGACCGATGACAACTCGCGCACAACGCATCGCCCTCAGCGCGCAGATTCGCCGTGTGCGGATCATGGCAATCGATGCATTGAACTCCAGCGGCACGCATCCGACTCTGCTCGAAGGAACCGTAAACAAACACTTCTTCTTTGATCTGCCCGGTTTCCGAGTAGAAAGGGGCTCTAAGCAGTTCAGGCTTGAACTGATCGAGAAACGGCTCGCCAAATTCAATACCATCGCGCAAGGGGGCACGCAGCGCGTGACACGCGTAGCATTGTTCCATGAGGTGCTCTGATCGAGGCTTGCCCATCCAGGACGCGATACGGTCAGTCGGACCTAAGATCCAACGTCCACCGGCCCGATCGCTAATGGCCTCCAAGGCTGCCGCCGGACTGCGCATTAATCCCGCAGATTCATCGATGATTTCCTCCGAGGGTCCGGACTCCGTAGTATGCGGCACATGACAGGCAGTACATTCTACCGCTACGCCTATTAATGAAGTCGAGAAACGATTGGTCTCGGGATCGAACCCTCGTTTGACGCCGGTAGAGTGACAATCCGCGCACATGCCATTCCAACTTTGCAATGGCTGATCCCAATCCAATCGAGGATGCCTTGACTCTCCCAGTTTCTCATCAAGGTGGTACCACTGTTGCCCTCCCAAGCTTTCGGGCCGAGTATCGAATGCAAAGGGTGCCACTTGAATCTGGCCCGGTTCTTTTTCGATCAAATACTGCTGTAGCGGACTGAAGCCGAAGGTGTAATGCACCCGATATACACCCCCTGCCTCAGGCCGGCCGGCATCCTCGAGAGTGATCACAAAGGCCGATCGGTCTCCTCTATTCGGATGAACAAGGGTGTTCTGGGCCGACCCAGTTTGATCTACTTTATTAACTGAACTGGCTTCCCCAGCTTTTGAGAATCGCGCACTCAAACCTTCATAAGCCGCGACCTCACCAGCGAAGGGAGCGAGAACGGTTTGGCGATCCGGAAGTTGCATGGCCTTGGCGTGATGGGATTGCTGCCAGTCGTGAGCTTGTGAGACATGGCAGGCCTGACACTGCGATGTTCCTGGCGCGTCGGAAGAGGCAAGCACCGAGATACTACTCCAGACCAGGCATCCGGCGAGGAGCGCGGCTCGCAATGCATCGATGAAACCCATCCCACAGCAGCGAGTCCGCGTACCCGCGCCCCGGAACCCTGTAGGGGTAGCCAGCCTCACTTTCATTGTTGCCATTCCAAATTGCCTATTGCCCAGCAGCAATATGAAAACCCGGTATCGAGGACTTCGATGTGGAACAGGGAAGCGTTAAGCGAATCACAAGCGCCTATTTGCAATCCTCGTCGGGCTGGTTCAGATACTCACTGAGACCGTAACCCACTCGCTCTCCATCCAAGGTGTACTCCGTCATTCCCTCGCCCACATGCGTATTCTTCCCGGAGCGCCGATTCCGAAGCGGGATATAGCCCATTACGCGGCCCTCCAATACGTGCAGGTCGCCCGCTTCCGTCTTTAGCTCCGCCTTGAGCGACCGGTGAAAGGCCGTACCAGGCTCGTACACTGTTTCCAGCGAGGCCTCACCAATGCGAACCAGTTCATCACCTTTCTGGAAAAGCCCTTTCCCTTGTCCCTGTCCGTTAGTCGTCACGATCATGCCCAAATCGTCACCAAAGTTGCCGGTGATCCAACGATAAGAAGGCGTCGCCTGCCAGAATCTCGGGCCCCAACTATGATCTCGCAACCCCCAGCCCTTAAACGAGATGGGCGCCTCATCCCCCAATTGCAGCTGCCCTTTAACGCCCATGTGCTGCTCCGTGTGCGATCTTGCAAATTCATTGCCGTCTCCTGGCTCACCCACGTGGCCGTACATCGGCCCAACCGCTTGGTGCTCAAGGTCAATGAGAAGCGATGTTCGCGGATTGTTCTTAAACGCGGCGCTCGGATCTTGCATGTCTTTGGGGTTAGCCATCAAAAGCGCCTTGCCCTCGTACCGCGTCCTCACGCGCTCTGCGGGCTCCAAAATGTCGATCGATAACCCGCCAGCGTTCCAGCCGTTGTTATCGGCAATATCAGGCTTGGCATAGTTAAATAGCGCGGAGCCGTCAGGGTTCCAGACAATCACCGTCATTTCGGCATAACCCTCGTTTGCCCGATTCCCAATCCGCACAAATCCCCCACGGTTTTGCGTACGATCAAAGAAATTGAAGTACACCGATTCGTTAAAATTAGGCTCCGGTCCAAGTGGATGGGTGTAATCATCCTCTGGTTTGATATTGCCGATAATTTTGGCCATTGCGTTCTCCTCGTCCACCGAAAATTCTTGTATGCCAGCCTGAGGCAAGCCACCTCAACCGTTCAGCGTGCTAAGGACTGCGCTCACCCATTGAGTGAGTGTGCCCCGTTTAAGCGTCTCTAGTAACTCGAGTTCAGCATTTGCTCACGGAAGCCCTCGAATGTGTTTTGACAGCCAAGCCACGTCAATCTTGGGCGATCGATCAAAGTAAAGCAGGCCATTGGTCTCTTGAGCAACATCCGTCAACTGCGTCCATACGAAACCAGCGATCTTCTCGTTATTATTCAGCGAGCTCGTTAGGTCCGCTACCCGGCTTTTGAAACTCGCTTCATCCTCTGGCCAGTCGCCATAGGCGAACGCTTCCTCGGTCACTTTGGCACTTGGATCGAATCCTACCCCGCCGCATTCAGTAATCAGAATCGGAAGACCTGCAAGAGATGCTGTGTGAATAGCGCCAACGCGCGCGCCAGGTGAATCTGCGATGGGGCTGACTGGATCGTTGATCAATCGATCGAGCGCCTGCTCAAGCGCCTCTCCTGTTTGCTGATACAAGTGGAGCGTAAAGGCATCACCGACCACAAATTCCCATCCATCGTTAGCGATGACCGGCCGAGTGGGATCGCTGGATTTGGTGAGATGATAGAGCGCGCGCACCCACTCCTGCTGCTCGGGCCGAGATGTTTGGTGCCAAACGCCCCAGGACTCATTGAATGGCACCCAGGCGACCACGCTGGGGTGATGCTGAAGACCTTCGACTAGCGCCATCCATTGTTCGGTTAGATCTTCCCGCAACTGGCTCGAAAACACTCTCCCTGAGGGCATCTCAGCCCAAACAAGCAGACCTAACCGGTCGGCCCAATAGTAAAACCTAGGATCTTCTACTTTTTGGTGCTTTCTTGAGAGGTTAAAGCCTAGCTCAAGCGTAAGCTCGATGTCTCGAATGAGTTCCTCCTCAGAGGGAGGCGTGTACCACCCTTTGGGGAAATATCCCTGATCGAGAATGCCTCGAAGAAACCGTCGCTGACCATTTAGGTAAAAGCCATTTTGCCTAAACTCAACTTCTCGCAGCCCACAGTAGCTCGTAACTCTATCCGGTTGACCTCCGTCGCGCTCAACCCAGCACTCCACGGCGTACAAATGCGGATCCTCAGGCGACCATAATCGCGGGTCATCCAGTTCAAATCGAAGCTTAACTTCACTTCGCCCAGCAATTTCAGCACTGACCTCGCTCGCTGCATCACCAAGGCTAACCCGAACCAACCCATGAGCATTGCTTGACAGCCTTACCAGTACGCTCAGCGTATTAAGCGCATACTCAAACCGATACTGCATCGAGATAACATGCACATCTGGGACCAGCTCGATCCAGACGGACTGCCAAAGCCCAATAACTGCATCATAGTCAATCGGCCACTTTGTATCCGCCGCCTGCTTGCCTCTCGGGATTTCCCAGGTCAAGGGGTCTGCGCAACGGATAACCATCCGGTTTTCGCCATTTCGCATAGCATGATTGATGACACAGGTAACGGGTGTGTATCCCCCTGCATGGGATCCCACAAGATGCCCATTGACCCAAACATCGGCCCGATAGTCTGCCGCTCCAAGCGTCAGCAAAATCTCTTCGGTGTCCCAATCGGGCGCGGTAAACGTCTTTTCAAACCAAACCACTTTCGAGGACGAGAAAGGCTGCCCGCTCAGTTCAGCGCCTGGCGGGAAAGGCACCAGTATTCGATCGCTCGTGTCGAGCCCATCAAACCACTTCTGATTAAGACCGATCTCCTCGGGATCCTCCTTGTACTCCCACTCGCCGTCGAGGCAGAGCCATTCACTGCGCTGAATTTGCGGGCGGGGCATTTGAAGTGCGTCCATGGCGAGCTACCTTTTTTATCGACGACACGAGATTGCTCGATAGCCACACCTAAAGGCAAGTCAACCCGCACTTAAACGAAACAGTCAGCGCATAGTCGTCCCCCATTCGGTGCAATCAAAATTGGCTGGATCGCTCAATGCCGCTCTGCGGCCCACCCTAACGGGACTTCGGCTTCGAAAACCCTTATATGAGCAGCGTTTCGGTGCCCTGCGCGCGCCGCTTTCAAGTTGGCACCTGGATTGCTTTACGTCAGCGTGCGCGCGAGTGACCTCACGGCCAGCTGCGCGGACCCAATCCTCCCCCAAACAAATATGGACAAAACAATGAACCACCTAGCATCAAAACTAACTACCGGCCTCATTGTGGCCCTGCTCACCTACACCTCAGGCGCAGCCGCAGATGAGCAAGACTACCGATACACCGCAACACTCAATGACAAGGGCAAATACTGCGCGCGAATCAAAGTGCATGATTACTCGGGCGAACGAAAGAAAACGATCTGCCGGAGCCTTGAGGCATGGCAAGCAATGGGCTATCGCATTGAAAAGCCCTCGGTCGCGGTGAGTGAAGAGGAATCCGGCGAAAAACCCGCTTAAATTGAAGCCCAAGCCAGCGGACTGCTTGTCAGTCCGGTTGGTGATTGGCCCAAAAGTATTATGACCGGCCAATTATGGGTCCATTCAAGAGATCCGAGTGCTAAGTCCGATTAAAAAAACCTATTGATCAGCTCGCTGCACACCAGTAGCCACGCCACCCGTTAGCCAACCCTAGCTCCACCAGATAACCGCATTCATAAAAAGCAGGATAGCGAGGCGCCGCGAAGCGTGTCGTCGCTTCCGCCAAAGTGTCTAGTTCTTAAGCGTAAAATTCCGAACTAAAGCAACCATTGGTAGGCGAGCAAGCCCACGATGATGGTGAGCAATACAGAACGAAATATCAGTGCGGTAACTAGTGCGAGCACACCGACGGCGCACCTGACAATGACTTCATCCATTGCTGCATCAGCATTCCCTAACATCGCGTCGGCAATCATCGCCGACATAACCGCAGTCGGCACATAGGCGAGAAAAGGCTCTATTGTCTCCGGTACTCGTATGCCTCGAATTCCTGAGAACATCAGAAACCTTGACAAAAAATTGGCTAGTCCCGCGCAGACCATCACCCACCAGATCACGATCCACGCTCCTGCCTTGAACGCGCGTCTTGCCTAAGGGAAAGCCAGCCGCCAACCATTACACCGAACCCCGCTGCAAGGATCAGCCAGCTGTTATATGGCAGTGATTGACCCATCACAGCGACGCCCGCGGCAACGAAAGATGCCACCACATGGGGCCAGTTGCGAAGCAAAGGGGCGATCAACGCAATAAACGTGAGTGGGATCGCAAACTCCAAATGCCAGCCCTCGGGGATAGTGGTTCCCGCGAAGACACCAAAGATGGTCGCGATCTGCCAACACACCCAAAGGGTTAGTCCAGAACCCAGTAAATGAAAATGCGCGAGCTCGGCACGGTCAGACTGAAACCGCTTACTAGAAACGATAAAAGCCTCGTCCGTCAGGAGGTAGGCCAAGACAATACGCCAGCTAAGCCGTTTCGATGCCAGGTAAGGGGCCATAGCGGCGCTGTACAGTAAATGCCTTGCATTCACGATGGCGACGGACCCACCCACAATCACAGGAGGCGCACCCGCCGCCCAGAGTTGTACGAATACGATTTGACTGGCACCGCCAAACACCAGCGAGGACATCAAGATCGTCTCAAAGGGTGACAAGCCTGCTGATGTTCCGAGCACTCCAAACACAACGCCAAAGGGCACTACCCCTAGCTGCAACGGGAGTTGGTCGCGCACACCAAGCCCGAATTCCAGCCATGCTAATCGCTTGCTCATATGAACCATTGAGTTCCTACACAACCTTAACGAACCGGTTCAGCTTTGGACCAAGTCTGACTGGGATGACATTGCACTGCTAACGCCCCGCTAATTACAAACACGATGGAACCGGGACGGGTTTCGGTATCGCACCTGAGCGAACAACCCGGATGATCCACTCAAAAAATCGACCCAATTAAAACGGTTTCAGCATTAC
Organism: uncultured Gammaproteobacteria bacterium; assembly: GCA_913052075.1. GTDB lineage: Bacteria > Pseudomonadota > Gammaproteobacteria > Pseudomonadales > Azotimanducaceae > UBA9926. The sequence continues at coordinate 641 of CAJXDD010000115.1, read as the reverse complement.
ACAACTCCGCCCACTTGCTGTGCATTCGTAGAGTCCTGAATCGGCGCGCTCGAGAATTTGCTCGATCGAAATCGGGCTTCAGGGTTGTCCGACTGCGACGCCACAAACTCCGCCTCTTGCCATAAACTCCGCCTCTTGATGGTAATACAGTTCTTGTGATCTTTTAAATTGAGTCTGGTCTCGCTTTCCCCGCATACTGTGGTGCATAGCAATAACGCATGGGAACAGGTTCATGAACGCCGATATAGAGAACCTGATCGCAAAAGATCAGATTATCGATCTCAATTCAAGGTACTGCCGCGCGCTGGACTGGCTCGACGAAGAGGCACTTCACGCCGTCTTTTGGCCTGACGCACCAATCGATTACGGTTTCTTTCAAGGTTCAGCGGAAGCGTTCGTGCCGCTTGTTATGGCGATGGAAAAGCGCGCAGCGAGGAGATGGCACACTACCTTCAATCCCGTCATTTCAGTAAGCGGCGACGTAGCGCAATGCGAATCGTATGGGATATCCCACGGGTACACCGAGCGAAAGGATGCAGTGGATCGGTTTTATGGCGGCAGATATTTGGATGAATGTTTACGTCGCGACGGCGAGTGGCGAATATCCAAGCGAACTTACATCCTGGATTGGGTGAGCGAAT
>CAJXDD010000114.1:0-8683 GCA_913052075.1 uncultured Gammaproteobacteria bacterium | reverse complement strand
AAATCGGCTGGGATCCAGATATGACCCCAGTTAGCTGGCATGGAGTGACCACCGCCCTGATCGGAAACTGCGGCGTCACCTTTGCACCTTGTAAACCCGACGACAGGGAATTTTTAGCTGCCATGATGGAAACTGTAGAGGACATCCCTCGCGACGCGATCATGTCAGGCTTACCTTGGGACTGGGAACAGTATGGCGAATATTTGGACTCAATCGCGAACAAACCCACGGCAATCAATATCGCTGGTATGGTCGGTCACAGCGCCATCCGCTATTACGTGATGGGTGAGCGATCCTTTGAAGAACAAGCCAGTGACGATGAAAAGCAGCAGATGGCGGATATCGTTGCTAACTCTTTAGAGAGTGGCGCGTTTGGCTTTTCGACCAACCGATTTGAGCCACACGTTGCGCCGGATGGGCGATCTATTCCGGGCACCTTTGCCGAGGCAGATGAACTAGCCGTGATCTCGCGTGCGGTAGCGAGGCACAACGGTCTAATGCAAACAGTAGGTGCCAGTGAAGATGTGATGCAAGCTATGGCCGACGAGGGAAGTCGATTACTGTTCAGCTATGGCACGCCACCGGATGAGGGCGCGGGTTCAGCGCGAGCCGCCTGGCTGGAGCAGTTTTCGCAAGGTCGGGATGTCACGGCTATTACTCACGTGCGCAGTTCAGGATTGTTGTTTGGGTTGAGCACGCGTTTCCCGATCCGAGGTCAGAGTTGGAAGCAACTCTCAATGGTCAATATGGAATCGCGCTTGCAACTGATTGACGATCAGGATTTCGTAGCCAACCTCATCGCAGAGGCTGAAGCATCAGAGGCGAGGAATGTGATAGGTGATCTTTTCTATTTGGGTGCTGACGAAGTGCCGAATTACACCGAAACTCGGAGCGTCAAAGCCATGGCTGAAGAAGCCGGCGAGCACTGGGTCGAGACTATTCTGAGATTGTCCAGGGAAACAGGCGGTACGGCGCTATTCAACTGGCATATGTTCCAAAAGAGCATGAATGAGTTGAAAGACCTGTTTACCAAATCCGACCACATTTTTCCTAGTTTAGGAGATGCGGGAGCGCATGTTTCACAAATCATGGATGCTGGATGGTCAACCTTTATCTTGTCGTACTGGCACCGCCAAACCGGCACCTTCACCATGGGTGAAGCGATCCAAAAGATGACTAGCGGACCTGCCAAGGTTCTTGGTCTGACCGATCGAGGCTTGCTGGCCGAGGGATTGAAAGCCGACATCAACGTTTTTGATGCGGATGAAGTGACTGAATTACAACCAACCTTAGTCAATGACTTCCCAGGCGGTGCACCTCGATTCATTCAGCGCTCGCGCGGCTTTAAAGCAACCATCGTAAACGGCGAAATCAGTCTCTTGGATGGCGAATTGACAGGCAACCGCGCCGGTCAGATATTACGCCACTCGGCCTAACCAAAGTTGGGATCTCGCGCCTGTTGCGGCGCGAGATCCTTGGAGCAACGAATGAAATCAAAGCAGATTACGCTCAAGTCGCGGCCAATCGGCGTACCCCAAACCACTGATTTCGAAATGGTAGAGGTGGAAGCGCGCGCACCCGATGTGGGTGAAGTCCTGGTGGAAAACGTTTTCATGTCAGTGGACCCCTACATGCGGGGCAGAATGCGTGAAGCATGGGGGCCTGGGGACGTGCTCGAGGGTGGCGCCATAGGCCGTATACTGGAATCCGGCTTCGATGGACTCCAAGCCGGTGATTTTGTCAGCCATGGCATGGGCTGGCGCGAACATGCCACCATGCCCGGTAAAGCTTGCAGCAAGGTGGATCCAGACCTAGCACCACTTCAGGCGTACCTCGGCGTTATGGGTATGCCTGGACTGACTGCTTATGGCGGCTTATTGGTGACAGGCCAATACAAAGATGGTGAAACTGTTTTCGTCTCTGCAGCATCTGGAGCAGTGGGCAGCGTGGTCGGTCAGATCGCTCGGATCAAAGGCAGCAAGCATGTGATCGGTAGTGCAGGCTCCGCCGCGAAAGTGGCCATGCTGAAGCAAGATTTCGGATTCAGTCATGCCTTCAATTACAAAGAAGCGGACATTCTTGGTGAGCTGCGTGCCGGTGCTCCAAGCGGCCTGGATATTTATTTTGAAAATGTGGGTGGCATGCAGTTGGAGGCGGCCCTGACCCATATGCGGCCACATGGACGAATCCCGATTTGCGGAATGATTGCGCACTATAACGACGGTGACGCTATTACCCCCGGGCCGCGCAATCTGACGGAAACCATTTACAAATTCGTAACATTGAGTGGCTTTGTCGTCTCCGCATTCGGTCACTTGCAGCCGCAATTCGTGAAAGATATGAGCGGCTGGATTCAAGCCGGTGACCTCAAATATCAAGAGACAATTTTTGATGGCATTAACTCAGCGCCCGAAGCGTTCATAGGACTATTCTCGGGTGCGAATGAAGGCAAAATGTTGGTTCAATTAGCCGACGTCTAGCTTTCGGGCCTGTAGCCCCATCGTCTTGTAACACTTCGAGATATTAAGGGAGCAAGTATGAGCCTGGCGCAGTTTTCACTTCAGGGAAAAAAAGCCCTGGTCGTGGGTGGCCGACGAAACATGGGCAAAGGATTTGCGCTCGGATTGGCCGAGGCTGGCGCGGATGTGGCGGTCGCAGACTTGCAGGTTGATGACGGTCGCATGCAAGCAGTAGCGGATGAAATCACTGGCATGGGGCGGCGAGGCCTTGCTGTGCAGGTAGACATCTCATCCAAGACCAGTGTGGATGAGTTAGTTGCCAATGTCGTCGAGTCTCTCGGCGGCATCGATATATTAATGAACGTGGCGGTCATGTATCACCGCAAATCACTGCCCGAACTCGATGAAGACGGTTGGGATCGCCTGACTGACGTCAATCTCAAAGGATATTGGCTGATGCTCCAGGCGGTGGCGCCTATTATGCAGGCACAGCGAAGTGGCAGCATTATTAACCTGTCCTCTCGAGGCGGGCTGAAAGCTCACGCTGACAAAGCCATGGGTAACTACGCGGTTATCAAAGCAGGCATCGCCATGATGACGCGCCAATATTGTCGCTATCTAGGTCCTTATAACGTGCGCGTGAACGCGATAGCACCCTCTTTGGTGGAGTGGGAGCAACATCCAGCGGGAGACTATTACCGCGACAATCCAGAGAAGGTCCCGAGGGAACCATCACCTGCCCCAACACCAACCGAACAGGAAAAATTTGAAGCTTGGTTAACTGGGCCAGAGAATTTACCGCTGGGCAGGGTCGCTACTTTCGAGGAAATGGCCAACGCAGCGGTCTTTTTGGCCTCTGATGCTTCTAGCTACATTACCGGTCAAGTGCTGTGCGTAGACGGCGGCTATATGGCATGAGGGAAGCCTAGAAAAGGAATACCATCATGAAACTTGGCCAGAATTGGGTTCTAAATCATGTGGGGATGACCGTAGGTAATCGCAATGCCGTACTACGACACTTCCAGTCACTGGGTGTAGGGGTCAGCGTAGGCCCGCAACCACTGCTTCCACACGAGTCAGGCGAAGGGTCCTTGATGTTCTATCGGACCCTGCAGGGCGAGCCCGTCACAAACACCTATCAAACAGGAGGAGCACATAATTTCAAAGATGGCGAATGCCAAATCGGTGATTGCCAACTTGAGTGTTTCCCGATGCGGCCTGGCCCCGGAATTTTTTTGAGTGAATACCTTGAACACAAGGGCCCCGGCATCAATCACATCTGCTTTAACTCCGACTCTGTCGAAGAGGATACGCAGCTATTGTTAAGCAAGGGCTGCAATTTAATGTTTGAAGCCAAGGTTAATGGTCGAACGGTTGAGAATTACCTGGATAGTCGAACCCATGGAGACCTGATGATCTCTCTACGTCCTCCAGCGACCGAGTGGGAAATTGCCTGGAAGGCGAATAATGAGGCCCATCCTTTAGTCAATGATTGGCGTTTTATCGGTGTCGGTCTAGCGGTTAACAGTGTTAGCGAAGCGACTTCCTATTACGCGTCTTTGGGCTTTGAGCCTATCGACGAGCCGAGCATAGACACCAGCCTCGCCATGCAGCGACAGGGATTTCAAGTCGGCCCACTGGTTTTCGAATTCTGTCAGCCTGTCGGCAAGAACAGTTACTGTGGCGATGCGCTCAACAGGCGAGGCGAGGGCGTTTTTGATCTGGTTTTTCAGGTGAAAAACCTTGCTGACGAAACGGCTCGTCTGGAGTCTCACGGTTTGAAGAAAATAGCCTGTGATGACGAAAAAAGTGCCTGTTTCGATACCCGGGCAGAGGGAAACACCCTATTACGACTCGTGGCCTAGGCGGCAACTAACACTGAAAACAGACTCAATCCCGGCATTCAATGCCCTGTTTTCAAATCGGTCTGAGACCGGAGGATCAGCTACTAACCCTGAGTTTTAAAGTCAAACCTATTCGCAGGAGCAAAAAAGTGACCCATGACGTTGTTATTCGAAATGGCCTGATCGTTGATGGACTAATGAACAGCGCCTACCCTGGCGACGTTGCCATTGACGGCGACACGATTAGTGCACTCGGCAAAGTGGATACAAAGGGTCGTCGAGAAATAAACGCTGAGGGTGCAGTCGTAACGCCAGGATTCATAGACTTACACACGCATATGGATGCACAAATTGGTTGGGACCCCCAGGTTACGCCCGCATCATGGCACGGGGTCACTTCAATTCTCATGGGAAACTGCGGCGTTTCTTTTGCCCCCGTGCGAACCGAAGACAAAGAATTATTAGCCGAAATGATGGAGTCCGTAGAGGACATTCCCAGGCATGCCATTTTATCGGGACTATCCTGGCAATGGTCGACGTTCGGCGAGTATCTGGACTCCATTGAGCTATGTAAACCTGCCGTTAACGTTGCAGCACTGGTTGGTCATGCAGCTACTCGCTTCTACGTCATGGGGCCTCGGGCTGTAGAAGAGGCACCCACGGCCGAAGACATTAGCCAAATTGCCGAACTCGCTGGCAAATCCGTCAGAGAAGGTGCTGTCGGATTTTCTGTCAATCGATTGAAAGCTCACAGACTTCCTGATGGGCGCTGTATTCCAGGCACTTTTGCGCCGGAGGACGAGCTCGTAGCCATCGCGCGCGAAGTTGGCGCAGCAGGCGGCTTCATGCAAAGCGTAATTGAGGCGCATCCTCTGGATGAAGAAATGCGTCTTATGCGAAAACAGCTAGAGGCGGCGGGAACTCACATGCTCTTTAGTGCGCCATGGCTCCCCGGGGTAAATGGCGCCAGTGCCTACCAACCAGCCATCGACTCGATGCGAGAGGCTGGGCTTAACATTACGGGTACCACACAGCCTCGCGCCGCGGGATTTCTATCTGGGCTCAGTACATCGATCTTGTTTAGTCTGCGCTCGAAGAGCGAAAGTTGGCGGAAATTGCAGCAGACACCGGTGCCGGAAAGGCTGGCATTGATTCAAGATCAAGCGTTTCGAGAAGCGCTCATTCGAGATGGCAAGGCCATGGAACTAGCGCAACACATTGGCCAAACCCTGTCTTCTCCAAAGTTCGGACTACCCTGCGGAAAAACCTTCTGGATGGGTACCGCTGAGCGCCCCGATTATGCACAACAATCCGATCAATCACTGGCAAATCTCGCTCAGGCCGCAGGTGAGCATCCGGTCGAAACCTGGCTTCGCTTGCAGCTTGAATCCGAGGGCAAAGGTTTCTTTCACTTGCGATTCGTCAATGAGGATTTGAGTGCACTGCCTGACTATATGGGTTCCGACTGGGTTGTTCCGGGCGTTGGAGATGCTGGCGCTCATGTCGGTTTGATCATGGACGCAGGCTGGACAAGCTTTTTTATCTCGCACTGGTACAGAGACACGGGTACCTACTCTTTGGAAGAAACCATTCACATGCTGACTGCCAAGCAAAACCGTGTACTTTGCCTTGCTGATCGAGGCTCGCTGGTCGTTGGCAACAAGGCGGACATTAACGTTCTGGACATCAATCGAGTGGAAGAACGTCAACCACGACGAGTCGAGGATTTCCCTGGAGGCGCACCGAGACTGATTCAGCGTGCTGTGGGCTATCGCCAGACCCTCGTTAATGGCAAGGTGATTTTGGAGAACGATGAATTAACGGGAGAAAGAAGCGGTGTAATGCTGCGAAACGGCGGAACCACTTGAACCGCACAACTTAAGTAAGTTTAAGGAGCTTCCTTTTAGGACTAACTCGAGGCAATCACGCTTTCCAGGCTGAAGTGATCGCGGGGCAACAGACCTAGAGATTGTCAGGATGAACGTCACGTGTTCTAAATTGATCAGGGTCTTACCAATCGCCTAGCGGCAAGAAGGTTGTGGACGTATTTTCTAAAGTAACCGCATCGACTGGCTTGCACGGCCGAACACCGGACGGGGTGTCACTAACAACGTCACTGCACCAAACTCAATTTTCAGAATCAGGCACAGGGAGACATCATGAGCGCGCACGCCTTCGAGTTACCAGCCGATATCGTCACAGCCCGAGATGGCATCTTGGCCTTCGCCGATAAGGAAATTTTACCTAGGCACGCCGACCATCGAGATTTTTTTGAAAATCCCAGAGCAATGTACGACGAGGACGGTCGTTTCTCTCCAAGACTACAAGCACTAATTCAAGAGGTTAGACAGCTATCTGCTGAAGCCGGTTTTTACCAAATGTGTGTCCCCGAAAAATTGGGGGGCGGCGGCATGGGTCACTTAGCCTATTATGCTGCCTGGCAGGCACTATTTCACCGCTGTGGTCCGCAGAACTGGCTCATGCTTTACGCCCTCGCCCACTGGGCATTTGGGCCCAGTAAGTTGTTGGAGCAAGTTACTCAGGAAGCGCTGGAGAGGGTGATGCCAGGGCTGTTAAGCGGGACCGAATCCATGTGCTTCGGTTTATCCGAGCCTAATGCGGGCTCAGACGCCAGTATGATCAAAACCAAAGCAACACGAGATGGCGATGGCTGGCGCATAAACGGCCGAAAAATTTGGACCACAAACGCGCCAATTGCTGATTACTGTGTGATATTCGCAGTGACAGACCCAACTCTAGCGGAGCAAAAGAAAGGTGGAATTACGGCCTTTATTGCTCCCACTGACAGTCCCGGATTCACCGTGCAACGAATTATCAAGTTATTTGGACACGTGGGTGGAGATGAAGCCGAACTAACGTTCGATGACCTGTATGTTGAACCTTGGCAGGTGGTGGGAGAGCTAAATAAAGGGTTCGAAGCTGCCCTTTATGGGGTCTCGCTGGGCCGGATTTACAATAGTGCGCGTGCTGTGGGCTACGGCCGCTGGGCGATTGAATTAGCGCTCAATTATGCAAAAACACGCGAAGCCTTTGGCTCGAACATCGCGAGCTATCAGGGCGTTTCTTTTCCCCTTGCCGAATCCGCCACAAAGTTGCATGCGGCACACCTCATGGGAATCAATGCGGCGACCCTGCTTGATCAGGGGCAGCCCGCAATCAAAGAACTCAGCATGACAAAGGCCTATTCCGTTCAAGTGGGTTATGCCGCGGTAGATCAAGCCATGCAAACTCACGGCGCAATGGGCTTTACTAACGAAATTGGCCTAACCGAGGCATGGCATGCGCTACGAATCGTCAATGTAGCCGACGGTACCAATGAGATTCTGAACCGAACGATTGCGCAGCGTCTGCTAAAAGGAGATTTCGATCTCTGACGCTAGACTCCAAGTAATCTGCGCTGCTCTGCTCCCAGCTCCCGCCGAGCTTATCCCCAGGTCCCAATTGGCTCCATTGTTGAGGCAATTTTTGGCGGTAACTGTGAGCAGCAGCCAAAACCACTCGCTCAATTGGCCTTTAGCATTTTTAGAAACCGAGGATGTCGCAGCGGTTCCCCTACCACCAACTCTTGTAACTCTCTGCCAAAGGGAGCGGCAGGGCCGGGACTATTCGAGACATAACAATCTTTGCCGAAATAACGCAGCGTGAGGGTCCGCCTCTCTGGCGTGTTGAGATCAGTGGCGCCGCCGCCGTGTAGCGTAGAAGTGTGAAAAGCTATCACGTCACCAGGCTCAGTTGCGAAAGACAAAATCTCATGATGATGCCGGGCTGCTTCGATATCAGGCAGTGGCGGCAAATAGCTCTGACTACCCTCCTCAACTTCAAAAATGGGTAAGGTTGGGTCGACAGGATCAAATCGCGATGTGTTGTATAGGGGCCCGCGATGGGAGCCTCGCACAAACTCCAGCGAATTGCGGATCGGGATCGATTCAAACGAGATCCAGAAAGCAATGAGATGAGTCCCGTTGATCGACCAGTAGCTGGTATCTTGGTGCCAAGGAGTGCGAGGCACATTTTTGGCGCGTTTATGGAACACCTGCTCGTAGAGAAACCAAACGGATGAACCGCCCCACAGTTGCTGCACAATTGACGCCAAACGCACCTGGCGAAGCAGCGGCTCGTAGACCTCAGCTGCACCAGGGTTACAAAGATCCTGAAACGCATGATCTGTCCCGGGGACGAGGCCCGTGGCTGCTGGGCCTGGATGATCGATACTCCATTGCCACGCAGAGAACGCTGCGTCTAATTCTGCTGCATCCAGCGCATCACGCAGTAAAACAACCCCATCCTCTTGGAATGACTGGATGGTTGACTCGTTGACTTCAAAATCCAAACCGCTACTCACGCTTTTCTCCCGAAGTT
>CAJXDD010000113.1:0-8686 GCA_913052075.1 uncultured Gammaproteobacteria bacterium | reverse complement strand
GGGCATTTGGGCGAACCGCTACTACCAGCCCGAGACGCAATTCTGATTCCATATTCAACAAGGCCGAGTCCGAGTCCCCAAGGGCGATGAGAGAAGCGTTGTTTGCGGGTCATACGGTGGTTTACTACAAAGATTGGCTGATGGTTAGGAAGGATCAGCTTGAAAGACTGATGCCGGCACTGATCGAAGTGATTAATGCTCGTTATCCGAAATCGGTGGATGTGGTCCAACTTACGCTAGCGAATCACAGCGATTTACCGTTGACCCTTGAGCTCGCGAGCGACATGAGCTTTTTGAACGCTGCTGATTGGGTCACGGTTCCCGCCCAGAGTGAGACGGTGGTTGGCCTCAAAACGGGAAAGCGAATGAGGCGTGTGGATGTAGACATTCGCGTAAAGAATCCGCTAGTTGCGCCAAGGACACCTTTCGAAATGACGCTATCGATTAGCCTGAAGCGGAATTAACTCCAAAGACGCCCATAAGGGAGAAGCATGGGCACTCTTTTCTGGTAGTCCTGATAACTGGGCTTGTCCTCGATCAGCTTCTTTTCGATCATCGGGATACTGATCACACTAAACAGTAAGATCATGACAACGGGTCCAGCAAGCACCCAAATATCCAGATGCTGGACGGACGCAATACCAAAGCAACCGATTGATACCCAAACGCCAATCTCACCTAAATAGTTAGGGTGACGGCACCATCGCCAGACGGATGCTTCAATGTGTTGGCTCCTATCGGTTCGATGGCTTCTAAAGGCGTGCAACGCAGTGTCTGCGCGTGACTCAATCCAGATGCTAACGGCGCCGATCAGCAGTGCCAGCGCGTCTAGCCAGTTGAGAGGTGCATCGGGTTGTTCAGCGACCCTAATCATGCCAATACAGCCAATGAACACGAGTATCGTTGGGAAAAGATGGATGCCAAGCAGTGAAACTAGCCAGTACGCGCTGCCCGTATTTGCTTGAAGGCGCCTGTATCGCCAATCTTCTTCTGAGAGGTCATCCCAGGTCTTACTCCAGTTGAAAGTAAGACGTGCACCCCAAGCCATGACGATCAAGCCGCAAAGTAGAAGCCGGGTCGAGTAAGCGTCGGGAATGAGGCATAAGACAATCCATATCGCCATTGGCGCGATGCTCCAGTAAGCGTCATAGAAACTGGAATTGTTGTAAAAGAAGCTGAATCCGAATATCACCAAGGTTGCTGCGATATCCGCGATTAGCAGGCGCTCCCAAACGGCCTGAGCCTTAATCCCAAACCAGTCTGAGCCAAAGTAGGCGATGCAGGCCACGATAAGCGAAATGAGATAAGCCATGATCACAATTTGGTAGGCGCGATTCATTGGCGTTTTCCTTTTGTTGAATGAATCAGATGATTTTGATCGCATTGCTGCCGCAAAGGGTCAAGTAGGGACTTCGCTTGGAGCGATATTGTACGCGCAAGATCATCCAAGCAAGGGGGAATACTTGATCGTTTGACTCATGAGGTTCGATGAATGTATTTGTGGGAGGCGCGTACCTTTCCCTATTGGTTCTGTTCCCAGGCGGTCTTTCGGAGTCGCTTGACCCGTATTGAGAGACGATGGTTTAGTCACAGCTAAGGGCGTGACGGGCTAAGAAAACGCCAGTCGTCAAAATGAGTTCACAGTTTGCCGGCAGATATAGATTCATCAGAAGGATGAATCATTACGCAATCTACGAGCAACTGGGTATCTTGGTAGTTGGTGTGGCAAGCAGTCGCGAGGAGGGGAGAGATGGATCGGTTTGCGGGTATTTTTCAATACGCTTATTTCGTTGAGGACCTGGAAAAGTCAGCCGAGCAATTCGCTAAAACGGTGGGAGCTGGCCCTTTTTTCATTGCCCCTCATCACAAGACCGACCGTTTCGAATATCGAGGCAAGCCCGTTGAGGCAGACGTTTCCTATGCGTTTGCCTATGCAGGGCATTGCCAAATCCAACTCATCCAACAACATGACCATCAGCCATCGATCTATCGCGACATGTTTAATGAGGGCGAATTCGGATTGCATCATATTGCGAGACTTGAGGCGGATTATGAGGGTGCCAAATCAGTATTAGACCAACAGGGATTTGAGAAAGCGTGTGAGTTGTATGCCGATGGTGTGTGGGCTTGCTATTACGACACGCGCTCGAGCGTTCATTGTTTTACTGAAATTCACTCAATCACCGATCGAATTTTGACGACCTTTAATCGCTGGCGGGAAGCCCATGAAGCTTGGGATCCCTCTAAGCCCGCTGTGATGTAAACGGTTGGAAAGTAATTGGCGCGAGTCTTATTTGATCAGCCAAATTGCTTACCGCTCGAACGTGATAAGTAGTGGAAAGAGGTAAGAAGAGATAGTAGTAAGAATCTGTAGAAGTAAAAGCGGTAAAAGCATCAAATATAGTAATAGCAGCGAAAAATCGTGTGAAAGTTGCGAGCAAAGCCTCAGACAGTGAGCACGTTAGAATGTGAGGAAGAGCCTGGTTAACTTCTGGCTAACGGTGAATACCCAGTTAACAACAGCAGCGGTCATAGAGGCTCGCCTAAAAGAATGCGATTTAGGCTGGATAGCCGGAGAGAGGTTGGCTGACGCCAGCGTAAGTTTAAAAGGCACGAGGGTTTGGCTCGCAACTTCGGCGTCAAGATTTGAAAGGACTCGTTTAAGCTAAGGAAGGACGATGGATCATGTAACTGTTCAGGGCACCGATAAGGAAATTAAGGCGGCGCTGCTCGATGTCAATTTGCCCAACCTCCTGTTGTCTATGTATTGCATCACCGGGGATCGAACTTGGATCGCAGAGGATCAAGCGCCGGCGCCCGTTTTGGCGCCCGAGGGCAGCTTGTTTCCTGACGACACGGGAGGCTACAGCGATGCGCAGGCACAAGCGATTCGAGCATCAGCAGCAGCGGTTTTAATGGCCCTTCGCGATGGCGAACGAACCCCAGGGCCGGTCCCAGATTCTGAACAGTTTCGCGAACTCCTCGAGTATGGCATGGGTGAAGAGGTTACGAGTGGCTATGCCAATATGCTGCTTGAGGAGACGGGGCTAATAGACCGAGATCAGAATTGGCTCCCGGTAATGGGCTGTTCAGATGCGGCGAGGCGTGCAAACTTCGAGGTGCTCATTATCGGTGCCGGGATGTCTGGATTAGGAATGGCGGCGAAGCTGAAGAGAGCTGGCATTTCGTTCACCATTATTGAGCGAAACGATCAGGTTGGTGGCACCTGGTACGAAAATCGCTACCCCGATTGCGGCGTTGATACCCCGAATCACTTCTATTCGTACTCCTTCCATCGCAACCCTGATTGGTCAGGCTACTTTTCGAAGCGCGATGAACTATTTGCCTATTTTGATCGGTGCGCCGATGAATTTGGCGTCCGCGATCAGATTCTGTTTGAGACAGAAGTGACGCGCCTTCAATATGATGAGATCAATCAGTCGTGGCAAGTGCACCTCAAGCGAGGCGATGGCGAGTCTGAGGTGAGAACAGCTAACGCTGTGGTCTCCGCCGTGGGTCAGTTAAACCAACCTTCGATGCCTGACATTCCTGGTTTGGAGGACTTTGAGGGTGATCAATGGCACTCCGCAAGATGGCGGGCCAAGGATTTAGCGGGACTGAAAGTCGGAGTAATCGGCACAGGATGTAGCTGCGTCCAGTTGCTGCCCAAAACGGCCGATCAGGCCGAGCATACGCGTGTGTATCAGCGTACGCCTCACTGGGTGGCGCCGTCCCGGGACTACTATCGAGCGGTGGAGCCGGGCCTCATCTGGGCTTTGAAGCACATCCCTTTCTATGCGGAGTTCCATCGTGCACGGATGATTCTAGTCTTCGCAGACCGCTCTTGGCCGGCTGTGGTGGGAGATCCAGCGTGGGAGGATCAATCGCTATCGATGAATGAAGCCAACCATGGCATGCGCGAGGCACTTACAGCGTTTATGCGAGAAAGTCTCGGCCCGAAGCAAGACTATCTCGAGCACTGCGTGCCGAAATTCCCAGTGTGGGGCAAGAGACTGATTGTCGATAACGGGTGGTATGAGACGCTCGCTCGTGAGGATGTCTCGCTCGAAACGGACGGCATCGAGTGCGTGACGGCGACAGGGATTCAAACCTCAACTGGAGAACATCACGAGTTGGATGTCATCATTCATGCGACTGGATTCAAGGCGAATCACTTTCTGATGCCTATGGAAGTCATCGGTCGCGGTGGGCTAACACTAGGGTCCGCTTGGGGTAACGCGCCAAGCGCGTATAAGGGCTCCCATATGCCTGGGTTCCCTAATTTATTTTGTTTGTATGGCCCTAACACTAATATCGTCCACGGCGGCAGCATCATTTACCAAATCGAATGCCAAATTCACTACGTCATGCAGTGTTTGGCCCTAATGTTTGAAAAATCTTTGGACGCGCTGGATGTCAGAGCTGAGGCCAATGCTAACTACAATGAAGACGTGCAGGCTCGATCTGCAAATCTGGCATGGGGGCATCCGAACGTACAGAGCTGGTACAAAAACAGTGATGGGCAAGTCATCAACAACTCGCCGTTCAGCTTACAAGAGTTTTGGGAAGTGACGCACGACATCACGCCCGAGGACTTCGAGCTGCTCCATGCAGGCAGCAACGCGGCCACTGATTAGCGCGAGGGCTACTACCTATCAAGCACTAGCTGAGTTGGGTCAGCGCTGGCAAGGTCGTAGCGATGAGAGCGGTCGCAGCCAGTCGGTTGAACCATCGCTGGCGAGCTCCTTTTTTCAGGTATTGTGAGATCCAGCTGCCGCCATAGGCCCAAAGCATGGCCGAACCAGTCGTCACGAGGAAAAAGACCATGAGGATCAGCCCAACGACCTCGTCGTTTTGGGCCTGATCGCCGGCGTAGGCTGTAATCGCGCTGATGATGACAACCACGCCCTTGGGATTGATCCATTGAAAGGCAGCGGCCTCGATAAACCGCATCGGCCTACCCCGTGACTCTTCCTCACTCGGCTCCATGTTCCAAAATTGATAGGCGAGATAGCCGATAACGAGCAGGCCACCGAATTGAAGGGCGCGCATCACCCGAGGCATCTCGCCTAACACCCACCCAAGGCCCAGGCAGGCGAGCAGTACAATTAACAGGAAGCCAGCTATCACGCCAAAAACGTGGGGGAGCGTTCGTTTGAAGCCAAAGTTGGCGCCCGAAGCCGATAGCAATAAATTGTTGGGGCCAGGCGTAAACGCAGCCACCGCAGCAAAGGTAAAGAAAGAAAGGAGTGTCGTTGAATCCACGACAAATGACCCTAAGAATGACCGGTGCGAGAGTATAGCGGAGATGAGTACGTGCTAACGACGGATCGGTGTAACCAGGTGCCAACTAGCGATACTGGGGATCATTCGTCCGCGATGGGAAGGAACTTCCATTAAATGAGCAGCTAGGGAATGAGCAGCCAGGAAAGGCTTGAGCTTACTGTCCGCGGCTATGTGTGAAAAGGACTAGCCTTATCAACTTGCCAACCGTAACGGTAACCGGAGGATGAAGAGAAAACAATGAACAAAAAGGGTCCACTGGCGATGCTAGGCATTGCCACAAATAAATTGAATCTCCTTAGTCTGGCCAAAGTTTGGTTGGGCGCTTGTCTCCTTGGTATGGCTTGCCTTGTCACTGCTGACTCACCGCCAGTTGATCAGGTGCGTCTAGAGACGGGAGCGCCGGCTAAGGTAATCGATACCGGAGGGCGCACCTGGGTGGTGATGGTGCACGGTTGGAGTGGGGTACTAGATGAAGTTGGTGACTTGTATGCAAGGCAGGCTTCGCAATTGGCGGATCGAGGAATTTCGTCTATTCGCATGCAGATCCAAGGAGAGGGTGATGCCTTGGGGCAAGGCAGACCCATGGACTCCACCTTTGCAAGTCGGGTCGCTGACAGCTTGGCGGGTTACCGGTGGGTGAGACAGCATCAGCCGGAGGCGGTGATTGGGCTTCTTGGTTTCAGTTATGGCGGTCCGACCGTCATGCGCCTCACAACCCTGCCAGAGGTGAATGCCGTGAGTATGGTGCTGTGGTCCAGCGCGGTTAATCCTTTGGATATTCTTAGGGGCGATGCTCGAGCCAGCGGAATTAAGGCTGCCCTTAAAAATGGAGTCGGGACTTGGAACGCCTGGATGCCGATCGAGGTGACGCGGCGGCATGTTCTGGGCATGTTAGGAGAGCCCATTCTGTCAGAGTTTGGCGTCTATACGGGTGCGTTACTGACGCTTCGGGGCTCGGAGGATTATTTGCCACAAGCAGACCAAGCCATACTTGATGCGAGCGGTGCATCGATTGGCACCTCGGTCGTCATTCAGGGCGCAGACCACATTTTCAACGTCGTTGCCCCCGATCAAAAGTTGGCCGATCAGCATTATGCGATTCGTGTCCTCGATGCGACCACGGATTGGTTCGCGGAGACGCTTAGCTCACCAGAATAATGGCGGCGAAGGGCTCTTGCGGGTGCGGTAGCGGAGTATCGAGGGCCGCGCTAGGCGCTTATCCAAGCGGGTTTTGAGTTCCAGGCGGCGCTTCAGCGCCTCTCATAAGAGAAATTCTCATGAGAAAGCTGTAATGAGACTAACAGCTGCTTGGTCGCGATTGCAGCCGCCCTCAGCGAATGCTTCACGACCTAAAAGAGGCCCAGACGGTTGTAAAAGATGATTTCCGTTACAATCGAGCCTTCTGGAAAAACTCATTAAGACAGTCACAAGAGGCCAGATAAACTCGTGAATCAACTTGATCAACTCAAAGCCATGACAGATGTGGTCGCGGATACCGGCGACATTGGCGCGATAAAGCAGTTCGCCCCGATGGATGCGACCACCAACCCTTCATTGATCCTCAGTGCCATGGAATTACCCGATTTTGCTGGCCTCGTCAGTCAAGTTCGGAAGGATGTTCCCAGAGAATTGGATACTCAGAGCCAAAAGCGCTGGGCCACTCGAGCGCTAGCCATCGGCATAGGTGCGTCCATTCTTGAAATGATTCCTGGTCGGGTATCGACTGAAGTGGATGCAAGACTGTCGTTTGACCAACAGGGCACAGTGGATGAGGCGAAGCGACTCATTGAGGGCTACGCGAAATTAGGGATCAATAGTGACCGGATTCTCATCAAAATTGCCAGTACTTGGGAAGGCATTCAGGCGGCAGCAGCGCTCGAGCGAGCAGGTATTCAGTGTAATTTGACTTTGCTCTTTGGTCGCGGTCAGGCCATGGCCTGTGCCGATGCTGGCGTGTTTCTTATCTCCCCCTTTGTGGGCCGCATTCTGGACTGGCACCAGGCCAAGACCGGGCAAACGTACTCGGGGCTTGATGATCCGGGGGTGCAGTCAGTGCACTGGATTTATAATTATTACAAGGCCAATGGTTTCAACACGGTGGTGATGGGCGCAAGTTTTCGGAATAAGGGAGAAATCGAGGCGCTCGCTGGGTGCGATCGCCTGACAATCAGTCCAGGATTGCTCGCAGAACTAAGCGATGATGAATCTGCGCTCTCGAGGCAATTAGATCCCAGCTCCGCAGAGAGCGAGTCTAGTACTCTGCTTGATGAGCAGACTTTTCGGTGGCTCCAAAATTGCGATGCAATGGCTACAGAAAAGTTGGCCGAAGGGATCCGTAAATTCGCTGCAGATCAGGAAACGCTTGAAGCTCGCCTGACGCTGTAAACAGGATGGAAAGTTCCCTACGAACCCGTTAAGCAGCGTTGGTCAATCCGTATTGAAAGTGTTGGTAGTTCATTTCTAAAGAAAGCTCGAGGAAGATCTAGCAAGCGGCAACGTAAGGCATGTGGGCCCGCCTTCTCCTTTTCTACTGATGTCCTCGCCGCTATAGGTGGTTACGCTGACGCCATGCTGCTCGAGCAGGGCTTTGGTCTTTGGCAACCGAGAGAGCATCAGCGCCCGTCTTGGGCCCGTGGCCAATACGTTGCAACCCATGTTGAGGTATTCATCGTCATCGACGCTAATTTGTTCGATGCCGTGCCGGCTGAGCCAAGCAGAAAAGCTTGCAGGAATCAGTGGCGCGTATACCAGCGCTAGGTCCCTATCCAACGGCGAGATCATGCTCATCAAGTGGAATACATCCTCGGGATGGCTAGGGGGTGGGAGTGGAACGCGATGGATCTCGACAGCGGCTCCCAGTATCGACTGAAGTTGGTCGACACCTGCATCATTGGTGCGCGGCCCAATGCCGACTGCAACGGTGTAATCGTCCAAACGAATGAGATCGCCGCCCTCGAGTGTTCCTGGTGGCGCTATTTGACCAATGAGCGGCAGTCCGTAGCGCTCGAGCGCTATGGCATTGCATAGTGGTTCGCCCCGACGAGAGACTCTTCCCATATGACACGCGACAAGGCCTTTAGGCGTCACGATGAGCGAGTCCCGGGTGTAAAGGCTATCCAAAGTGAGTGCCTCGCCCTCGGGCAGCTGAATCACCTCGGCTCCGGCGTCTTTCAGGCATTGAACAAAGAAGGCATGCTCAGTCTCGGCGGCAGTTAGCAGAGGGGGGCTATGAAAGCGGAGCGCCTCCCACTCGCTGGCGATTGCCTCGGCGTCCCGATAAGCTGCTTTAGGGCCGCGGACGGCGACGCGGGTCAAAGGACTATACTCGTTCAATCGAAGTCTCCATGAGAGTCGGTCTAATAGTAACGAGGACGCGTCAATTTTGCAGTGAGTCGGGCGC
>CAJXDD010000112.1:0-8763 GCA_913052075.1 uncultured Gammaproteobacteria bacterium | reverse complement strand
GCGCCAATGGGGTGGCCAAGCGAGATACCGGATCCGTTGACGTTTAGTTTGTCAGGATCACTCCAGCCCCAGCCCTTCAATACGGCTAGGACTTGGCACGCGAAGGCCTCGTTGAGTTCGACAAGGTCCATATCGGAGAAGCTCAGCCCGGTTCGATCGAACAATTTTTTGACCGCAGGTACAGGTCCAATACCCATTGTGGCGGGATGGCAGCCACTGGCTGCCCAACCTACAAGGTAAGCCGAGGGGGTGAGGCCGAGAGACTCGAGGCGGTCTTCTGCGACGACCAAGCAAGCAGCGGCAGCATCATTTTGTTGTGAAGCGTTGCCGGCTGTGACGATGCCATCGCCGGTAATGGACCGAAGCTTGCCAAGACTCTCTAGCGTAGTATCACCGCGCACTCCCTCATCCTCGGCGAATCTTACAGGGTCGCCTTTACGTTGCGGGATATCGATTGCCACTAAATGGTCCGCGAACTTGTTTTCGCTCCAAGCGGCCGCTGCACGCGCTTGTGAGTGGCAAGCAAACGCGTCTGCTTCTTCTCGACTGATTTGATACTCGGTGGCTAGGTTCTCTGCGGTCTCAATCATCCCGCTGATATGCCCGAATCGAGCCGCAGGCTGAGAGCGAACTCTGCCTCGCTCTAGTCGATCGTGGAGGGTCACAGCGCCGCCTTTTTGCCCTTGTCGCATACTGGTCGTGTAGTACTCGACGTTGCTCATGCTCTCCGCACCGCCAGCGATGACAACGTCTGCAACACCGGTCTGCACCATCATGGCAGCGTTCGCAATCGCTTGGACGCCACTGCCGCAACGTCGATCGACTTGTGTCCCCGACACTTCGAGGGGGAGATCTGCCGCTAGTGCAGCCCACCTGCCGATACAAGGTGCCTCACCGCTGGGGTAACCCTGGGCAAAGACGACTTCTTCTATAAGCGTTGGGTTGATACCAGTTCGATTGACTAGGTCTTTGATGACGATGGCAGCGAGATCCTCAGCATTCAATGACGAGAGTGAGCCCAGATATTTTCCGACACCCGTTCGAATCGGTGAAACAATGGCGGCTCGTCGCATGATGGTCTCCTACATTGGTTGGTGATATGTGCAAGTGAATAGACTGGATGGTTAGTTAGGCCCGTCGCACAGTTGAAGCACGGCCCCGTCATTTCTCTTCTAGCGATTGGCTAGGGACACCCCTGACTTTACGCTTCACTGAATAGCAGCCTCTACTGCGGCCGCTAGCGGCGGGCATAAGCCACTCAGCGTCTCTCGTATCCAATGTGACTGTACCATAGCCCCAAAGCCCACTCTTGAGGTCGCGTTCGAGTGTTCGCAGGGCGTCTTGTAGGCGCGAGTCGTTACTCTCCGCCGGTGGTCTCGGGTAATGAGCGGACCACTCCCTCGCGGCGCTTGTCTGCGGCGCCATCTAAACCCTCTTCCGTGATTCGAATCAGATGTAGACCTGAATTCTCGCCCTCTCTTTCGCGCACGTTGTATCCTTTTGCGATCAACGCGTCAGCAATTTCCTGGCCGCCTGGCTCTCCCACTTCGACACGAACGCGCTCGCCGCGAGCGATGAGATTCGGCGCGTCAGCCGCATCTTGGGCCGTTAGTCCCCAGTCAACGATACCGATCAACGTCTTTGCGACGTAAGCGGGGATAGAATTGCCTCCGGGAGAACCTGTGATTAGCGTCAATTCGTCATCACTATTGACTACCATGGTGGGCGACATGCTGGATCGCGGACGCCGGTTCGGGGCCACTGCATTTGCGGGTCGCTCACCGGACTCAGGCACCGCCCTTGCGAAATCTGTCATTTCATTATTTAACACAAAGCCTTTGGCCCAGCGTTGGGAGCCAAAAGCACCCTCAACGGTCGCGGTCATAGACACTGCGTTGCCCGCTGCGTCAATGATCGAGAGATGCGTTGTCCCAGAGGCCTCTTTTGTCGTGTCAGGCCCGAAATTTGAGACGAGCGCAGGTGAGACAACAAAAGGTGAGGGGTCGCCCGGAGTCGGTATTGCGTCAGGGGCGAATCGCTCCTTCGCGCGCTCGCGCAGATAGGCAGGATTCATCAACGCGTCGAGCGGAATATCCACCTCATCAGGGTCGCCGAAGTAATGATCGCGGTCTGCGTAAGCCAGTCGCTGCGCGTCCACAAACGCTTGAACACGATCCATTTGGGTTGGAGCCTCGGGCAGCAAGTGATCGTAAAGGCTTGCAATCATGATTTGTGCGCCGCCGGATGAGGGAGGTGTGGTGGTGCAGATTTTAAGGTCGCGAAAGGGCCCACAAATCACAGGACGTTCGACGGCTTGGTATCCAGCAAGATCGGCTAGCGTCAGTGTGCCCGGTCTTGGCGCAAGGCGGGTAGCGGCGACGATCGCCTCGGCAATATCTCCAGTGTAAAACGCATCTGCCCCTTCGCTGGCGAGTCGCTCAAGAGTTTCAGCATACTCTGGATTCTTTAATCGTTGACCCGCTTGAAGAGGCTGCCCATCAGGGTAAAAGTAGTCTCTTGTTCCAGGATTGACCGCAAGACGTGTACGCTCTGCCATGAACGGTAAGTAGTTCGCGAGCCGCGGCGAAACCACGAAGCCGTCGCGCGCGAGCCGAAGTGCTGGCTCGAATAAGTTAGCCCAGGGCAGTGCTCCGTGGCGCTCATGGACCATCTCGTAGAGCCGCACCACCCCAGGCGCACCTACTGCATGACCAGACTGGACCGCCTCAAAAAATCCCAGGGCGCCGTCTTCGCCCATAAACATGTCAACTTTGGCGCCAGCAGGCGCCGTCTCGCGACCATCAAAAAAGGTCATCGCTTTGGTGGCATAGTCAAAGTGAAGCAGGAATGCGCCGCCGCCAAGCCCTGAGCTCTGAGGCTCAACCAAGCCAAGCACCAAATGGGTCGCAATGGCTGCATCTACCGCGTTTCCACCTGCTTCCAGCATGGCGATGCCAGCATCGGCGGCATAAGGATTGGCCGCAGTGACCATGGCGCCTTTGGTCCAAGGATTCGTTGCCTGGTTTTGGGCAGAGGAAACAGAAGCTTGATGGCTCGGTTCTGGGTTACAACCGCCCGCCAGCAGAGCAAATGCAATGATGCAGAGTGTGCGTTTCATAATCATCGGACCAATTGAGTGCCATCGATAATAACCGAAGTGTCATGTCAGAGCAGTCAATCTCAGGGTCACCAACTAATCAGGGCGTACACTTGCAAGTCCAATCGATCTCCCGCACCCTTCACTCAAGGCTTCTCGAGACTAGAAAACCATGCGAAGGAACACACAAGTACTGATTAAAGCGCTCCCCGAGGACAAATTGAACGAAGACCATTACGAGCTGGTTGACGGCGTCATTGATGAGCCGTCGGAAGGGGAGGTTTTGGTACAAACGGAGGCCTTTGCGATCACTGCTGGCACACGCGCAGGATTGCAGGGATCGGCGAGTTATGCGGGTGCGCCCAAAACAGGCATTGTCATGAATGGAACGGGCGTTGGTCATGTGGTTGCATCAAAGGACCCAGTGTTTAAAGAGGGGGATGCCGTGCTCGGGCCAACAGGCTGGCAACAGTATTCCGTCCACAAAGGCACAACACTCTCAGTCATCGACCCGCAGGACGATCCGATTCATTACTTGGGACCTCTTGGAGTGAATGGACTCACAGCTTATTTCGGTTTGTTCGACGTGGGTCAGCCTAGTGCGGGTGAGACAGTGATGGTGTCTGCAGCGGCAGGGTCGGTCGGTCATTTGGTTGGGCAAATGGCCCGTATCCACGGCTGTCAGGTAGTGGCTGTGGCTGGGGATGATGGAAAAAATTCAACGCTAATCGAGCAACTAGGCTTCCACGCCGCAGTCAACTACAAGTCAGCTGACTTTAGAGCGCTCTTGAAGGAAGCAACGCCCAACGGCGTAGACGTGTATTTCGATAACACTGGTGGCCCCATATTGGGCGCCGCGCTTTTTCGCCTGAACGTCAACGGCCGGATCGCCTGTTGCGGAGTTGTATCCCAGTACGACACAAGCCGGCCCGAGCCAGGGCCAAAGGGGATTCCAGGCTTGCTCGTGAACAAGCGGATTAATATGCGGGGTTTTTTAGTCTTTGATTTTGTGGAGCAATACGAGGCGGCGCGATCAGACATTCGCGGTTGGTTAGGTAGCGGTGAGCTGAAAAGCTTGACCGATGAAGTGAGTGGTCTCGCAGCGGCGCCAGGCGCGTTTGTGGATCTGCTCGCCGGGGGGAATATCGGAACGCGGGTCGTGAGATTGTAGGTTAAGCGGTTGTCGCGTCGCCTAACGCGGCTTTGCGCCGCCCCCTACCCGAATGATTTCTCCAGATACCCAGCTTGCCGCTTCTGAAGCAAGGTAGACACACACGCTGCCAATATCCTCAGGCGTGCCCAATCGGCCAAGTGGAATACGCCACTCCTCAAGGAGTTCATCCAGTTGATCTTCATTCTTACCCACGGCTTGGAGCATGACTTCTGTGGGAATGGCCCCCGGCATGACCCCGTTGACTCTAATATTTGGTGCGAACTCGGCTGACAGTGTCCAGGTAAGAGAGTTCACGCCCGCTTTAGCTGCACCGTAATGGCCACTGCCAGGCACTGGACCTGTGCCTGCGCCAGAAGAAATATTGATGATAGATCCCTTATTCATGTGCCGGGCGGCAACCATACAGCCGTCATACACTGCAGTTAGATTGAGATGAAGGGTTCGAAGCCACTCCTCGCGAGGAAGACTGGTCATGGGCATTCGCATGGGAGACCCTCCTGCGTTATTCACCCAGCAAGTAATCGGTCCGAGGCGATCGGTTGCCTCAATGGCTAGGCGTTCCAACTGCTCTGGGTCCATGACATCGGTCGTCACCGCGATCGCCTCACCCCCTTCTGCAACTATGTGCGCTGCCACTCGCTCAATCTCCTCTGTTCGTCGAGCGGCTAGCGCTACCTTTGCACCAGCGTCAGCGAAATCAAGGGCAATACCTTCGCCAATTCCTCGGCCAGCCCCAGTTACAACGGCTACCTGACTGGTGAGTGAAAATCGCTCGGCTATCGATGTCATACGTCTATCTCCATGGGCAGGGCACCTTAATGTAGATCGGTGCCGAACAGGTAAATGTTGGATCAGCAGCCACTGCACTATAGGGCATCGGCGAGGGGCTTGCACTGAGCGAAGCATCAGCCTAAAAAGAGTGCTCGCAGGGAAGGGGATGAATCAGAAAATGGGAGCATTAGTCCTACAATCGGCAGCAGAATTTACACCTGCCATTGCCAATCAGACGCTGGCTGACTGGGCAGGCGAGGCAATCGTTGATGTGAGCGTGGCAGCGCTTGGTGAGGGCGTTGGCCTCATGTCATCGATTGCGAGAGCGGAACTGACACTCGCTTCAGGGGGGAAGCGCTCAGTGATCGTCAAAGTCATCGCGCAAACAGAGAACGTGGGTATATCGAAAGAGCTGAATTTTTACAGCAACGAGGTCAATTTCTACCGGCACCTCGCTGATCAGTGTCCTGTCCCCGTTCCCGCTTGTTTGTTCGTTGATATCGATCCTGAGACCCAAGACTTTTTGCTGATTCTTGAGGATATGGGCGATGCCGCGGCCGGCGATCAGATTGCGGGCTGTGACTCAGCGTTGATGGAGCAAGCATTCGTGAGGGCAGGCCAGTTGCACGGCCGGTTTTGGGACAAAACAACTCAATTTGATTGGCTGCGATACCAAAACGTGCCGGAGCTGAATCAATTCAGGCGGGACGCTATTTTTAAGCCAGGCGTTGCGCCAACCCAAGAGATGTTTCCGCACCACTTCCGCGGCAATCTTGCCGAGGTGGTGACTAAGATTGGTGATCAGTTCGTTGAGATTTTCGAGCGAGCCATGGCCGGGCCGCAGACCGTCATTCACGGCGACTATCGGATTGACAACATGCTGCTGCCGATCGTCGACGGTCAAACCGAGATTGTTGCAGTGGATTGGCAGAACACCACCGGCGGTAAGGGACCACACGATTTGGCTTATTTCGCCTCCCAGAGTTGTGAGCCCGAGATCCGCGCTGCGAAAGAAATGGAAGCGCTCAAGATCTACCACGAAATACTCATTGATGAGGGCGTTAAAGGTTATAGTTTTGATCAGTGCGTTGAGGACTATCGGCTAAATCTGCTCATCACGATGATCACTCCCATCGCTATTTGTGGCACGCTCGATGCCGGTAATGAGAGGGGCGTGTCCCTGGGCGAGGTGATTCTGGTGCGATCGCTGGATGCGCTTGAAGTCATGGATTGTGCGGCTTTGCTTGATTAAGTGAGTGAGCAGGCAAACGGTTGGAGCGAGCCCTCTAAGCGGACTAGATTCTGTTTAGCTAGCGCGAACGCAAGCTGTAATACAAGAGCCTTAACACAAAAGCTTTAACACCAGGGCGCTAACACAGGTGAAGCGATAATGAGAGCAATCTCGTGATTTAAAATAACGGTTGGTACGAAGTTAGTCGAGGCTGGGCATGGTCGGGGCGCGCCCCTGAGTCAGCGCGAAAGGGGCCCTAGGGGGGCGAGTGATCAGAGGATTAAGGGGGTAACGATGGTTAAGACAGGGCAGTGGCATCAAGGAATCAGGACAGTGTGGCGGGTCAATCCGCCCATTCCTTTTGGCGGATCACTCAAGTGGCTTGTCGCTGCTTTGCTGCTTACTGGCTGTGCTGATTCCGAACAAGTCCTCGACGAATCATCCCAGACTGGAACCGGTGCTGACTTTGAAAGCCAGTTACAAAATCAGCTGATCTCTGCCCAGCGTGGCGATGTGATTACGATCCCCGCTGGGCGGCATACGTTCAAACGAGGCCTATCGCTTGCCGTGGATGGCGTCACAATCCGTGGTAAGGGCATGGATAATACGATTCTCGATTTCAAGGGCCAATTGGTGGGCGCTGAGGGATTGCTTGTCACGGGGAGTGACTTCGTGATCGAAGATTTGGCCATCGAGGATGCGAAGGGCGACGCACTGAAAATCAATGAAGCGCGCAATGTCGTGATCCGGCGCGTACGAACAGAATGGACGGGCGGACCGAGCGTAGATAATGGCGCTTACGGGATCTACCCCGTTCAAACCGAAAATACGCTAATCGACTCGGTTGTCGCGATTGGCGCCTCGGACGCGGGCATCTACGTTGGACAGTCGAAGAATGTGGTCGTCAAAAATTCCCGAGCCGAGTACAACGTGGCTGGCATCGAGATTGAGAACACGGTAGACGCTGACGTGTTCAACAATGTTGCTACCAACAATACAGGCGGCATCCTCGTGTTCAATATGCCGAATTTGTCCCAAGAGGGGACCCGGACGAGGGTGTTCCAAAATCAGGTGTTTGGTAACAACACCGAGAACTTTGCGATTCCTGGCGGGGCGGTCGCTGGCGTGCCTGCAGGATCGGGTATTTTGATCAATTCTAACGATGACGTCGAAATTTTTGATAATGATCTGGCGGACAACGATACGGCGCACATCATTATCTCGAGTGTTTACTCGACAAACTATGCCAGCCGCGAGACTGCAGAAGGCTTCGACCCTTATCCTGAGCGCATTTTCATTCACGGAAATCGCTATGAGGGCGGCGGTACGTCACCCGACATGTTGGAACTCAAGGTCTTGAAAACTGCCATGTTCGGTTTGACGGGTGCTTTCCCTCATGTGGTGTGGGATGGCTATCTCAATGAATCACTCGCGGTCGATGGCACTCTGGCGCCTGAGCACAACATTTGTATTAAGGATGAGGCTGAAACCGAGCTGCTGAACGTTGACGGGCCCAACGGCTACAACAATCCGCGGGTAGAGCGGGACCGGCACTTGTGCGAGCACGAGCGTCTCGCCCCGGTCACTCTGTCGATAGGGGAATAAGCTTAGCCCGACCTGGTAACCCGTTGACCTGCTGAGGCTGGGCGGTTTACAGCGATCAACGGTCATTGTGCGGTGGTGCGAGGCAGGCTCATAACAGGGTTTAGTTCGGGATCCTATATGGACGTTCTTGTGGTCGCCACGCCTCTGAGAGTGCTATGTGAGATCGCCCTCTCGTCTGTCTGGAGTATCAGCACTACGCTCAATGCTTGGCAATTTTGCCTCGCTAAAATCAGACAAGATTCTCTGGGTTTCACGGCAGTGATAGGACATACTGCGCGCCTGAGAATGAAGGTCCCTGGCAAGCGTCTATTTCTGCGCTGGGTCTCTTAGGCAAGTGCCCGAAAGGGTAATGAGAGCATGGATAAGTTGAAGACACGGATAACTTTTTTTGGCCGGTGGCTTAAGCAGCTGGGGGCACCATCAGTCATAGCGGTGGTTTGCGCTTCGCTGCTCTATCTGACGGGATGTGGCTCCGCGCCGGTGACGTTTAAGTACACCACCGAGACGCCTTCCAAACTCTCCGATTGGGGCGTTTTGGATGTGAGAGATAGCCGCATGCATGTCGATGCGGATACGGTCGTCTACACTTTGGCGAGCCCTCTTTTTTCTGATCATGCCCTGAAGTTTCGAACCATTAACGTTCCCAAGGGTCGAACTGTAGCAGTCACTGACAGCGGCCGCTTTGACTATCCGGTGGGAACGGTCATTACCAAGACATTCTTTTACAAAACCGCGGAAGCCGACAGTAATGATGGGCAGCCGCGCTTTCTGGCAGTGTCCGATATTCCCACGCCAACCCCCAATGACTTGCGAGAGATTAAGCTGGACTCGGTTCAGCTGATTGAGACCCGATTACTCGTGCGCCGTGAGGCGGGTTGGCAGGCG
>CAJXDD010000111.1:0-8765 GCA_913052075.1 uncultured Gammaproteobacteria bacterium | reverse complement strand
AACGCGTGATATCTTCCCACCCACCCAGACTTTCATTGACTTGTCGGTAATTGATGACCGAGAAGCCGTCATCAGAGCTGTAGGGGAAGAACGGCAGCAAATGCACCATCGAGAACAAGCCTTCTGTTCTCTCATGAAGCACCCTTGCTAGCGTTGCAAGCGGCACCTCATTCGGTGCAGTGCAGCTATTGCCATAGCAGATGACAACGGCATCTCGCTCGGTCCATAAGTTGGTGTGGGTTGGCGCGCTGTGAATTTTCCCGCCAAAGTCCATGGCGCTCACGAATCGCTTCGCTAACGCGTGGGTATCCTCGTCAGGGTAGATTCGCTCTAAATGCTCAACAACCCGCTCCGTTAATTCAGAAAGCGGGTCAAGCTGCACGTGCCGCCCCGTGATCGCGCTGATCAAGGACAACTGCCTCTTGAAGCTGATGGAGGATGTCTGGCACCGCGCTCATGACCCGCGTCCAATGAGGTACAAAAGGCTGATCTAGCGGCCGCGTTAAGAAGGAATCACCTGCTTTAATAAGATTCTCTGCAAAGAGCTCCACGATCTGCTCTTCAGAATGGAGATCGAGCCGCAGGCCATTCATTTCAGCATCGCATCGGTAACTATCGATCAGGTCCAGAGCAACTCGAAGGTACGTCGCTTTGATCGTCCGAAATCCTTCCTGGCTGAAGGTCACACCATCGGTCGCCAGCTTTCGGAAAAGCGCTTTAGAAATATCAATCGACATCCGCGACAAGCCGCCCTGATCGTTATCTTTGGACACCTGCTGATGCTTATGATCGTAAATGTCGGCAATCTCTACCTGACAAATTCTGCGCGTCGAGTAATTGCGGAGCATCTCAACCAATACGCCGACTTCAAGGCCCCAGTCGCTCGGGATTCGGAGCCCTTTCATCGCATCACGGCGCATCGAAAATTCCCCCGCCAGCGGGTACCTAAAGCTATCTAGGAAATTCAGATACTCGTGATGCTGCGGGTCAAGGCTGTGCTTTAACGCTCTAACCAGTGGTGTCACCAATAGTCGGGAGACCCTGCCTCCTAGACCGCTACTGCCAACCCTCGCGTAAAACCCTTTGCTGAACTGAAACCGAAAGCTGGGGTTCGCGACTGGATAAATGAGCTTGGCGAGCATACTTCGATCGTAGGTTTTGATGTCGCAGTCATGGAGTGCCACCGCTTCAATGTCGGGGTTGGCCAGCGTGTAGCCCATGCAGTACCAAACATTCCGTCCTTTACCGAGTTCTGTAGGCGCCACACCTGCTGCTTTCAATTGCTCATGGATCGCAGATAGCCTTGGCCCGTCGTTCCAGAGGACATTCACTTTTTGCGGCAATTGTCCGAAAAACGATAGCGCGTGACGGTATTGCGTCTCTGTCGCGTGGTCCAGGCCAATCGTAATGGTATCGAGATATTTGACCTTCTTTAATTCATCAACGATGTGGTGAAGCGCCGGCTGCTCAAGCTCACTGTAGAGTGAGGGCAATATAAGCGCCATGGGTCTCGCCGCAGAGAAAGCCTCCAATTCGAGTTCTATTGCCTCTACCGATCGGTGAGTGATGTTGTGAAGCGTTGTCACCGCCCCATGCTGAAAGCTATCTGCCATGTTTTTTAGTATCCAAAATAGATCGGGTGGGCGCGCCGCTATTCGCCTCATCGACTGACCAAGTTCCTCTTGCTCGAAGGGCCTGGAACTTTTCATGCAACGCAGGTGCGTCAACGAGCTGACTCGCTCGATTCAACGTCGCTAGCGCCGCCTCAACGCCAGAGATCCAGCCGCGTGGCGCTTCAGACTCGGTTTTAATCACCTTTTCTCCTTGAGGCATAAGGTGGTGACATCCCTCTCTTCGAACAACAACGGCCACGTCGCACGCTTCTAACATCCGCTGGTCATTCGGCGCGTCACCCAAACCAATCAGCTTCACCGAACCATCGGCTGCCCTCTTGTAAGCGGCTGCGACAAGTTCGAGCGCCGTCGCTTTATCGTGTCTGCCTTGGAGGGTTTTAAATCGCCCGCCAACTTCGAAGCGGTAACCGAAATCAAATGCTTTCGACTCAAGCAATGCGTATTGCGCGGCGTCAAGCACCATGGGCAGCGAGTAATGTCTGTCTCTCGCGTCTTCGAGCGATATCTCGTCTAGGCCAGTGATGCGAGTCAACGCCTCACTATCTCCTGAGACGATATCGATTGCCTCCGGGCAATATGCATACTTGAATGCCAAGAGATGACTGAGTTCGGTTCCTAGACTAATGACTCGCTTCCCACCTGCCAGTTGCTCGCTCGAATGTTTGGAAAAATCGAATCGCTCATCGTCCTCCCGAAATACGATCGCGGAGCCATTCTCCGCAATAAAAGGCGCATCGAGAGACAATGCTTCTTGCAAGTGCACGCACTCGCGAATCGTTTTACTCGAATTGAATACCACGGGGATGCTCATTCGAGACAACGCTTGGATTTGCACACTGATCCCGGTCATATCGTATTGCTCATGCCCCAAGAGTGAGCCATCGAGATCGGTGGTGATCAAAATGCGGGGCTGCCCCAACGATGAGATAGTTGTAGTACTCAAAGCATCGCCCCAAAATCGGTCGTGGCCGCCAATTTTGGTGCGAGATTTCGCTCCCCGAATGGCCTGCAGCGCCTGCCACAGCCAACATAAGGGAATAAGGAACGCTCGGTATTGCCAGCTTCTTTTTCTGCTCTATGGGGTTGCCATGGACTCTTCAACAACTGGTTCATTCATCGACCTCCTTGTCTGATGCAATTAGACCGCTACAACTGCTAAAAGCGCGGCACTGGTACTGATCTTCGGAACCTAACCTTTCCACTCTAAGCCTCACCTCGTGTCACACGGCCCAACGCACTACCGAGTGCCTGGGGCGGTTACTGCGTAATTTTGTTTCCCTCTTTCATTCCCTGTAGTTAAGAGAGCAAGTTCCGGGCCTACTTCCAAGAAATGAAGAAATTCATGCGTGAGCGCTCTAGGTACAAGCAAACAGCGGTGGCCTGTGACTAATAGATGGCCTAAGGGAGAAATCGCAACCGATGGAATGGACAATAGGGTTCGTAGATTTGACTAAAGCTTCTCAGGCAGGGGGAGCGTGAGCCGCGGGCTCAGTCTGATCGAGCCACAAGGCGACCAAAAGAAGAACAATCAGTACAACAATGCAAACGTAAACCGCTGCGTGGTAAGCGCCAAAGAAATCCAGCGCCAGGCTAAATGCGGCCGGACCTATGGCGCTTGCAAAAACCGTTACCGAAGTATTAAAACCACTTACCTCACCCAAATGATTGGGGCCAAAAAAGCGGATAAACGCGAGATTCGAAATGACAACCCACAATCCGCCGCCAGTACCAAAGCCTGCGGCGAGCATCCAAAAACCCCAGGTGCTCTCTAGATTCAGGAGGCCGACTGCTCCCATGGTAAAAGCCATCAGCATTAAGACCAGGAAGGGTTTCAACTGATATCGGTCCACGATACTGCTCGCCAGGAGATTCACGCTGGTGGAGAAGACCGCGGCAGGTAAAAAGTAACCAAACGCTTCACTTGCATCGCGACCAGCCTCGGAAAATATCGACACCACATGGAAGGTCAACGCAGTGCCAAACAATGCATGAATGGCGAGCGAGCTTGTATACAACCATAAGATGGGCGACCGACGGGCCTCTCGCAGCGTTTTACTCGGCGCCTCCTTCGGGGTGGCTTTGGCGTCCGAACCATCGCCATCCGCCATGAGCCCGACGCTCGCGGGTGAGTCACGCAGAAAGAGATAAGTCAGTAAAGGAAAAACCAAACCAACAATGGCGGCAAGCACCCAGAGGGCCTCACGCCAACCAAATACAGCGATCAGCCAAGCAAGCAATAAGGGCGCGAGCGAGAAACCGATAGAAACGAAGACCCCCCGTAACCCAGCGACAAGCCCGCGACGACGAACAAACCAAGGCATCAGTACGTTTCGTGAGCAACTGGTCAGCACGCCCTGCCCGAAAAAACGCACCCCAAAATAGCCAATGAAAATCAGTCCGAACGGCGCAAAGTTGGTACCTAACAAGTGCGCTAATTGGTCAGTGACACTGATGAAAACCACCATCGCGCCCAGCGCAATGCTTGACGCCATCACCATGAAACGACCGCCAAACTGGTCAAACCATCGCCCGGCAGTTGTCAGAAAGAACGACGACGAAACTGTTCCAAAAAGGTAGGCCAGAGACAGCTCGGTGCGATTGAGTCCAAATGCCTCGATGAACGGGTCAGTGAAAACGGCCATACCCATGGTCTGCCCGGGCACACTCATGAGGAACCCGAGGGTCGACAAGAGCCATATCACCCAGCCATAGAAAAATGGGGTTTTAGCCGGGTTGAATGGCGTCCCAGGATGGAATAGTCGTTTGATCAAGCGCGTTTCGAAGAACGTGAGTTCTGCCAACCTTTCATTAAGCGCGCGTAGGATACGCCAATTTGAGTGAAGATGGCTTTGATAGCGTGACTCCCTAGTAATCTTCGGCAAGGGAGAGGCCAACCAAAAAAAGACTGAATAAACAGCACTGCAGAGGTAACTCATTCAAATAGAGCTTGACCGCCGGCAGCGAATAATCAACCAAATACCATTACGTGTGCAACAGAGTTGCTTGATCACTGATAAAAGAAGTGGTCGGGACGGCAGGATTTGAACCTACGACCACCACACCCCCAGTGTGGTGCGCTACCAGACTGCGCTACGCCCCGAGATCGCGCATTCTAGCAACAACGCTGCGATTCGGCTACGCGTACAGTCTTCATCCCGGATTTGATGTCGGGCGAAGATCGCCTGGGCTCGTGAATCGTTCAATCTGAGTTCAAGCGCGCTGCCGGAGCGCATCCACCGACAAGCCAGGAGATTTAATCGAGTGCTGATTAATCGGCGAAGACTTAAGGTTAGCGGCTAAGAATTGGGTCTGAGTTACCACTTTTTGGGCAACCAGCCGCAACCATTAGCAACCTTCGAGTAAGGCTAGATAAGTAGATATGGGGCGAACGATTGTGGGTCAGATCGCTGCTCAGAATTAAATTGGACAAGC
This sequence comes from uncultured Gammaproteobacteria bacterium, assembly GCA_913052075.1. Lineage (GTDB taxonomy): Bacteria > Pseudomonadota > Gammaproteobacteria > Pseudomonadales > Azotimanducaceae > UBA9926. Next base: position 3,699 of record CAJXDD010000111.1, on the reverse strand, counting down.
AATCTAGCCGAAGTGCTCAAGCCAACGCTTGCGTATCCGAACTAGTGCCTATGCGATAGTGAAGCAGTGCTACTTCAGGTCTTCGAGCAGCCCTTCTAATTCATTGATCATTTGCCGGATCAATTGCTTGGATTGGGTTCGATCTTCTTTTTGCGCCTCGCCCGAGAGCCTAGCCCTTGCCCCTGTAATGGTAAAGCCCTGCTCATATAGGAGTTCTCGGATCTGACGAATCATCAGCACGTCCTGGCGCTGATAGTAGCGGCGATTGCCGCGGCGCTTAACAGGCGACAGTTGAGGGAATTCCTGCTCCCAATATCGAAGCACGTGCGCTTTAACCAAGCACAACTCGCTCACCTCACCAATCGTAAAGTATCGCTTGCCCGGAATGGGCGGCAACTCACTCGATGTCTGCGTGTCCTGCATAGGTCTCGACCCGAGCCTTGAGTTTTTGCCCTGGCTTGAAGGTCACAACCCGCCGGGCAGATATGGGAATGTCTTGACCTGTTTTAGGGTTCCTACCTGGCCTAGACCGCTTATCACGCAAATCGAAATTTCCGAACCCGGACAGCTTGACCTGCTCATTATTCTCGAGGGATTGCCGGATCTCCTCAAAGAACGCCTCGACAATTTCTTTGGCTTCACGCTTGTTGAGGCCTAAATCCTCGAACAATTGCTCTGCCATTTCTGCTTTCGTCAACGCGGTCATTTAGCATCTATCTCAGTTGGGCTTGGTAGGTTTGCTCGAGCTTGGCGACAACTTTCGCCATAGCCTCGGCAACCTCTTCGTCCTTTAGAGTGCGCGATGGCTCCTGGAAGGTCAAGCCTAACCCGACACTTTTTCTTTGATTATCAATCCCTTTGCCTTGATACACGTCAAAAATTCGAACCTTGGTGAGCGCCTCACCACCTGCTTCATGAACTGTCTGCCGTAGCTCTGCTACGGTGGTTTCTCTGTCCACTAAGAGCGCGATATCTCGGCGAATCTCAGGAAATTTAGAAATCTCATTCACTATAGGCACCGACTGACCAAGCATGGGGGCAGCCACTAGCTCAAAGGCATAACAGGGTGCCTTCAGGCCAAATGCAGATTGAACGGCAGCGTCTATCTTGCCGATGACTCCAACTGCCTCCCCGCGGAATAAGACGGATGCCGTTTGGCCCTCTTCAAACCCTGGCACCACTGCCGCAGTGCATTCTATATTCTCACCGCCGAATACGGCCTCGAGATCCCCTTTCAAATCAAAAAAGTCGACTGCAGTCTTGTGGTTGGCCCAGCTCTCTTCGAGCCTATCGCCTGTCAAGACTGCGGCAATCTTGTTCGTCTGCTGAAGCGCTGCCATCGCGGGCTCGCCTTGTTCAGACTGGTGAAACACTCGACCCAATTCAAAGAGTCGGACATCCAGCTGCTGCCGGTTGTGATTGAACGTTGCTGAGCGCAAAAGCCCGGGAAGCAAGGACGTTCGCATGGCGTCCATCTCTGATGAAAGCGGGTTTTTGAGCATGGCTGGAATCACTGACGGCGTGAACGCTGCTTGCATGGACGCGTCAACAAAACTGTAGTTAATCGCTTCTGAGAAACCGCGCGCAATCATTTGATCAACGAAGTGGTAGCTCGACCTCTTCGCCTCGGATGCTTCGAGCATCGAGAGCTCAGCAATTGGTCGTGTAATTGGCAGTTCGTCGTAGCCAACAATGCGCGAAATCTCCTCGATGAGATCTGCCTCGATATTAATATCAAATCGATGCGATGGTGCCTGGACTAGCCACTCCAGCTCGCCGCCAGACCGGGGCTCAAACGCGAAGCCTAGACGAAAAAGACTGTTCTCGATGATTGCAGGCTCAATATTCATACCGAGCACTTTAGTAACGCGCGAAGCCCTCAAGAGGACCTCAGCGCGCGTAGGCAGATGGTCGGACTCCATGGTGTCAATGAGTGGTCCCGCATCACCGCCAGCAATATCAATTAGCAGACGAGTCGCACGCTCGATGGCTCGAGATTGGCCCTCAAAGTCGACCCCCCGCTCAAAGCGATGCCCCGCATCGGTGTGCAAACCGTACTGCCTCGCTCGACCGGCGATGGCTTCTGGCGCAAAGAAGGCTGCTTCAAAGAAAACATCTCGAGTTGTGGCCTTCACAGCCGTCGACAGCCCTCCCATAACACCTGCCATGCCGATAGGCCCGCTCGCATCAGTAATAAGTAGCGTTGAATCATTTAGCTCAACTTCCGCCTGATTCAGGAGTGTTAATTTCTCGCCTGCCTGGGCCAGACGAACCTCAATGCCCGTCGCCAATGCGCTAAGATCATAGGCATGCATGGGCTGATTCAGCTCAAGCATGACGTAGTTCGTGATATCCACTACTGGGTCAATGGATCGTATGCCTGAACGGCGTAGTTTTTCTCGCAGCCAAAGCGGACTTTCCGCAGTGATATCGATTCCTTTGATTACTCGGCCTACAAACCGAGGACAGGCCTCAGGGGCCGTCAAAGTAACAGAAAACATATCGGAGATTGTGGGTTGAACCGGAGCGATCTCTGGCAGAATCAAATCCAAATCATTCAGCAGTCCTGTTTCTCTGGCAATACCGATCACGCCGAGACAGTCACTTCGGTTTGGCGTGAGGTCAACTTCAATCGTGCAATCATCGAGCGCAAGATAATCTCGCACTGATACGCCAACTGGCGCGTCGTGAGGGAGCTCCATCAGTCCTTCGTGATCGTCACTCAACCCGAGCTCGCGCTCCGAACAAAGCATGCCGAACGATTCCACTCCCCGCAGCTTAGCCTTCTTGATCTCCAAATCCGTGAGCTTCGCGCCCACTAGGGCAAAAGGCACTTTCATGCCTGCCTTCGCGTTAGGTGCGCCGCACACAACTTGGAACCGCTCCTCTCCTGCGCTGACCGTGCAAACCTTTAAGCGATCCGCATTAGGGTGTGCGTCAGTACTCACAATCTCACCGACGACCACCTGACTGAATTCATCCGCGACAGGCGTCACAGCATCAACCTCAAGTCCAGCCATAGTGATTTGCGCTACCAATTCTTCAGTGCTGATGGCAGGATTCACCCATTCTCGTAACCAAGCTTCACTGAATTTCATTGAAACTGCTCCAGGAACCGTAGGTCGTTGTCAATGAACTGACGCATGTCGGTCACACCATAGCGCAGCATCGCCAGTCGTTCGGGACCCATGCCAAAGGCGAACCCGGTGAATCGTTCAGAATCGATGCCAGACATCTCAAGCACCCTTGGGTGAACCATGCCCGAGCCCATGACCTCTAGCCAGCCCGTGTGCGAGCAAACTCGGCAACCATCGCCCAAACAGTGAACACATTGAACATCGACTTCTGCAGAGGGTTCCGTAAATGGGAAATAAGAAGGTCTAAAGCGAACTTGCAAATCGTCTCGCTCAAAAAAGACCCGTAAAAATTCTACGATCGTACCTTTTAAGTCAGCAAAACTGCACTGCTCGTCAATGAACAGCCCCTCGACCTGGTGAAACATCGGTAAATGGGACGGGTCGGGTGGATCGACTCGATAGGTTTTACCTGGGCAAATCACCCGAATGGGGGGCTCACGTGACTCCATAGTGCGAACCTGCACAGGCGAAGTGTGGGTTCTAAGCAGCAATGAATCTGAGAAGTAGAAGGTGTCGTGCATGGCACGCGCTGGATGGTGCTGAGGGATATTGAGCGCTTCAA
>CAJXDD010000110.1:0-8827 GCA_913052075.1 uncultured Gammaproteobacteria bacterium | reverse complement strand
CTCCAGGAACACGAGCTACCTGCTGGGGATATAACGGCTCAACGCCGGGGCCAACTATAGAAGCGGTGGAGGGAGACCGCGTTCGTATTTTTGTAACGAACCATCTCCCTGAACACACATCGATCCATTGGCATGGAATTATTTTGCCGAGCGGTATGGATGGCGTGGGCGGTTTGTCTCAACCACACATACAGCCAGGTGAGACTTTTGTTTACGAGTTTGTTCTGCGTCAGCATGGCACGCACATGTATCATCCCCACGCGGACGAAATGACTCAGATGGCGTTCGGTATGATGGGGATGTTCATCATTCATCCTAAAGTGCCGAGAGAACGCTCGCCGGATCGAGACTACTGTCTGCTCGCCCATAACTGGGCACTCCATCCCGGCACCTATCGTCCCGATCCTAGTGTGCTGCAGGACTTCGATTTATGGACCTTCAACAGCAAGGTGTTCCCAGCGATTGATCCGGTGGTCGCGGCAACCGGTGAGCGAGTAAGGATTCGGATTGGGAATTTGTCTATGTGGAATCATCCCATCCACCTGCATGGCGTGCAGTTTCAGGTAACTGGCTCAGATGGTGGGGCATGGCCCGAAACCTTGTGGCGCTCGGAGTCAACAGAGATTGTTGGCGTCGGCCAGATGCGAGATATCGAATTCATGGCTGTCCCCGGAGACTGGGCCTTTCATTGTCACATGGCTCATCACACCATGAATGCGATGGGGCACGATCTGGCCAATCCTGTCGGTGTTAAAGTCTCGGACGAGGCTCGGCAACTCACGAAACTCCTCCCCGGTTATCAGCCAATGGGCGAAGCCGGAATGGCTGAACACGCAATGCATGTGGCTATGGGCCATCACGAAGGACCAGAAAACACCTTGCCGATGATGGTTGGGCAAGGCCCATATGGTCCGATAGAGATGGGTGGAATGTTCACCATGGTCAAAGTTCGAGATGACCTGCCCAAGGGGCAATTCTCTGATCCAGGTTGGTTTAAGCCGCCCGCTGAGCACGTTGCAAGAGCTGTGGACCCGGGACTTGCACCGCCGCTTCGTCGATCTGAATAAAAGCGTGTAAGCGGCGACGAATTGTTCAAAACCGCCTAGAGACGATATGAGTCGAACCCAATTTGAAGAGATCATGGGCGCGAGCAAAAGAGTGTTTGTTCCCGGAGCATCCGGTGAGCCGCAAGGGCTACTCGATCTGCTTTCGGTCAATCCAGCGCTTTCCCAAGACACCACCTACGTTCAATTCCCAATCGGGGGTATGAATCGAACGGACTTCGCAAGCCTTCATCCCACAGCGCGAATGGAGACCTTTTTCATGTCTCCTGCGCTTCGATCATCTTTTGCTGAGGGAAGGATTGATTTTCTGCCGATGCATATGCGGAGAGTATTCGACCACATTGGCACCGCGGAACCATTTGATGCTGTGCTGGTGCACGCTGCGCGTGACGACAAAGGCGTCCTGCGTCATCTTTACAACTTGGATTTTCTGAGCGCAGCGATGAGCAATACGAGAGCGCTCGTGGTTCAACTGAATCCATCCGTACGCCCACCGGCCGGCGCGCCTGAACTTGGTCAGCGCGTGCCCGACGCGCTGGTCGAGGTCGCGACACTACCTCCTGAGTTAAAGCCTGCAATGACGGATGAGGTGGCAGAAACCATCGGCGAACAAGTAGCCGCAATGGTCCCAGATGGTGCATGTATACAAACTGGAATCGGTGCAATACCACAAGCTATATTGGGGGCGCTTGCAGAACACAATGACCTTGGTATGCACGGTGGTTTGATTGACGACGCGGGGCTAGCGCTCATTCAGCGGGGGGTGATTACTGGCAACAAAAAGTCGATTGACCGCGGGCTTCACATCACTGGAATCGCAATGGGCACGCATGGTTTGTATGAAGCCCTCGCGGATGAACCCTCTATTTGCTTTAGACCTGCTAATTACACTCACGAGGTTGGGGTTATCGCGCAGCATGATCACTTTATTTCCGTAAACTCGGCGATTGAAGTCGATTTGCTAGGGCAAGTCAGCGCAGACATGGTGGGCGGCCGACAATTGTCTGGTACTGGCGGTTCGGTGGATTTCATGAGAGGAGCGGCTGCCTCAAAAGGGGGTATATCGATTGTTGCGTTGGCTGCGACAGCAAAGGCAGGCGAAATTTCGAGGATTGTTTCAGAGATTGCGCCTGGCAGTGCAACGACAGCAGCTCGAACCGATATTGACCGAGTGGTGACGGAGTTCGGGGTTGCAGAGCTAAAAGGCCGGTCACTCGATGCAAGGGCCAACGCATTGATTGAGATAGCAGCGCCATCATTTCGAGACGCGCTGAGAGACGCATGGGTCGAGCGCCGATCCACATTTTGACCTACTAACTGCCCTCCAAGGTACTACTTCTTGGGCCAGGCATTAAAACCTGCCTTTCAGGCATAGAATTTAATATCCGTCGGGGCAAGGGCAGGGTAAGCATAAATTCCCCCCATCTACTCAGGGCATCACTTCATTCAGAGTATCCCTGGGCACTCAAGAGAAAATACTGCCAAGCCTCCAAGTCTTTGAGCCGAAGGGTGGGCACGGACAACTATAATTTCAGTCTCGGCGTGTGGCACTTAGTGATAAAGCCGCTCGATGGGAACGACTGCTATTCCAGTAGAGACCACCGTGGGCGAATGCGCTTTCGCGAGACACTCACCTTTGGACTTGGTATCTCAACTAGGTAACCCATCTGGGTCTGTGCAGTGTTCAATTGCTAGAACGAATTCTCGTTCGCTTTCTAATTTCAGTAGTAACAAATAACGCCAGGCCACTTAGCACCGTAAGCAGTCCCAGCACGGAAAGAAACTGGATGAGGAGGTGATTGAAATTGTCTCGGGTTTCGTAGTCCATGATGTGAAGGGACCATAAGAAATCGAACCATCGCCAGGCGTCGGTTCTTACCGCTCTTATGCGGCCACTCACAGGCTCAACGTAAAACCTGGCATTTTCGATATCGGTTTGCACCTGCCAGACAGGTAAAGGCCCGCCTCTAAATTCGTGATCAGGCGCTGTTTCTTCGAGCTTGTTCGCGCTGATGGGTTCAAGACGGGTGCGTGCGCGAACGATATGGACGGCCTCTTCTTTTGAGAGTGGCGCCAGTGATTCACCTGTTTGAGCATCAAAAGCTGCGTCTTCTGCCACGTAAACCAATCGGTCTAGTCGCTGAGCTAAGCGAATATCTTCAAAGGTTATCGATGTCAGACCGGCATGTTGCCGCACTAAATCGCTGGGACTGATGAGGTTGGTGTTTACGAGCAATGCCGGATCTGGCTTATCGACGAGGAGATGATTCCCGCGAATGGTCTCAATGGGAATAAGGGTGAAATAGAGGCCGCTGACTGTCCAGAGCAGAAGCTGCACACCAGCGATAAGGCCAAGCCAGCGGTGGGTGTCCCTTAAAAGAGGGTTACTCATCGAAAAAGAAGCAGTGCACTCGGCACTCTATGGATGAACGAGCCGGCGCCCCAAGTGCGACCGCTGGATCTCGAAACGCAGAATGCGGGGTCCAGTCTGGTAGATCTTGCTCCTGACGCGCTGTATCAAACGTTCTAAATACCACCATTTCGTCTTGAGTCATCTCTGGGAAGTAACGCCAATCATGGTTTTCCACGTTATTGGATTCGATTCCGATGGTCTCAAAAAAGGTCCCTGATCCCGCGTAGTCCTCGACCGGTAAAAATCGGAGCGATCCGGTATCGATACTAGCGGGATTACAGAATGCGATAGGCAGATCCATCTTTTTGGGCCCTAAATTTCGCCAAAATTGCAGGATCAATATGCGGGATGCTTGGCTCAAATTGGGGTGCTCGCTCGACGCTTCCTTTTTGCCCACCACCAGGTCAGGGAGGGAGTCAGGCTCCGCGTGACGGTCGAAAATCACCTGGCGGTAGCTGGGCGCGAAGTCTGAATGAACGAAGGTAATAGGAGCAAGATCCTCATGCTTTGCCGATTCACTAGGATTGCGTTTGATGTGACCTGAGATGGTGGCCACATCGGCGCCTGTTTGTTCGATGGCAAATTCGACCAGTTCCTTGTAGTGCAACTGAGCGATGGCATTATCATCGTCCCAACTCTTCACCACCGATGGGAAGTGGAACAATTCAAAACCAAGTGTTTGCCAGGATTCCCTAGGCATCCGTCTTGCGTCACGAACGGTCACAGAATTAGGTGCGCTCTCGAACCCATCTGGAATCAGGTAATTGAGGTCGGTATGCACAACGTTAGTATCAAGGGCCATAAAAAGGACTCGGATCTTTTAGAAGTAATGTCACAACACAATTAAAGATGTGATCAATTAGGGTGATTTGCAACAATAGTTGCAGGGTATCGAAATCAATGGATAGGCTGCAAGTAGGCCCACAAAGGAAGGTGCCATGGGATATCAAAATCAACATTGGCTTGACCAGGTCGCTGAGCCAGTGGTCGACCCAAACCAACGGATATGCGATCCACATCATCATCTTTGGGACCACCCGACGCACCGATATTTGCTGGATGAGTTCTTACTAGATATCAATGACGGTCATCGTGTTGAACACACCGTATTCGTTGAATGCGCGAGCATGTATCGAGCAACAGAAGACGAGGCATTCAAGCCAGTCGGTGAAACCGAGTTCGTCAACGGCATTGCAGCTATGTCAGCATCTGGGCGCTATGGTGAGCCACGAATCGCATCTGGCATTGTCAGTTTTGCTGACTTAATGTCGCCACAGATTGAGCGAGTGCTAGCAAGCCATGCAAGCGCCAGCGAACGGTTCAGAGGGATTCGTCACGCTGCGGGTTGGCATCCAGATAGCGCGATACGAAACTCGCATAGCGACCCTTTTGAAGGGATGCTATCGAGTCCCGAATTTCGTCGAGGATTTAAGATCTTGGTTGACCAAGGTTGGTCCTTTGATGCCTGGCTGTACCATAGCCAAATTGATGAACTCACAGATTTGGCATCAGCGTTTCCAGAGGCAAATATCGTCTTGGACCACTTCGGTGGACCCCTGGGAATCGGGCCCTATGCAGGGCAGGCAACGCAGGTTTTTGAGGACTGGAAACGGTCAATCAGCCTACTCAGCAAACTCGAGAACGTGAACGTGAAGCTTGGTGGGCTCGTAATGCCCGTCAATGGATTTGGTTTGCATAAGCGCGCTCAGCCGCCAACTTCCGATGAGTTGGTAAGGCTCACCCGCCAGTATTACTTGACGGCGATTGAATATTTTGGTGTTGAGCGCTGTATGTTCGAGAGCAATTTCCCCGTTGATCGGCAGAGCTGCTCCTATCGAGTGCTTTGGAACTCCTTTAAAAAATTAGTGCAGGACTTCTCAGCTGATGAGCGAGATCAGTTGTTCTATCGAACCGCCATGCAGACCTACCGAATCGAGGCTCAATGATCTGCTGCCCGACTGTTTGATGTCAGCCTTGGCTGCCGGGCACGAAAGGAGTTAGGTCGGGCCCCCGGCGCAGGTGGTGGCCGCCATCGACACTGAGTACAACGCCCGTAATCCATGATGATTCAGGACCGCAAAGAAAACGGACCGCAGCCGCAATGTCGTTGACCGTGCCATGACGCTTAATTGGCATGCAGTTCAAATAATCTTCCAAGACCGGCGGCGTTTCTAGTAAGGCACTTGCCAGCTCTGTCTCCACGAGTCCTGGACACACGCTGTTGACTCGGATGCCCTGATGGCCAAGCTCGTCGGCGGTATTTTTTACCAACATATCGATACCCGCTTTGCTGACGCAGTAGGTGCTCATCAATCGGTGAGTTCGCACACCAGCGATCGATGAAATGGCACACATGGCGCCCCCGTTCGGCATGTGTCTAGCGGCGTGTTTGAAGCTGTAGAATGTGCCGCTCAGATTCGTTGCTATCACGTCATTCCACTCATCGGCATCGGTAGCCGTGACAGGAGACAACGCACCCCTCCCGGCACTGGCCACCAAGATATCGAGTGAGCCTTCAAGCCTTGCTGAATCAACCGCTTGTTCAACATCTGTCTCATTTGCCACATCACCCGAGACAGTCGAGACTAGGCCAGGCGCATCGATAGACTCAAGCGCCGAGCGGGCCTCGGCAAGACGGATATCGGAACGGCCCATAAGCGCGACGTTTGCGCCATCGCGATAAAAGGATTCTGCACAGGCTAGCCCAATGCCGCTCCCACCGCCGGTTACCAGGACATTCATATTTTCTAAAGGCAGTTTGAACGTCATGGATTCTCCCTATTGAGATTGCATCGATCATACACGAGCGTAATTAGTCGGGGGTTCTACCGATATCCAAAACCCAGAACACTAAGGGCTCAAATTGCGTTATTGGATTCAAAACACGAGGTTACCCGTCATTGCCTTTACTGCGAATGCCGAAAAGGCAGCTAAAGAGGTTTCCCCTCAGGTAGTCTTCGGATTTGTTCACTAAACTCCTTAACAGCAAAGGCCTCGGTGCTATCTTGAAACTAGATGTTGTTCGGATTGTGCAGTAAGCGTTGCTCATAATTGTAAGGGTTTTAGCTCTGACCAGGTGATTGAGGTTGGCACGCGAGACAGCCAGTGGGATCTGCTTTGTTAAACTCTATCTTCTTGTGAGCCAGCTTATGCGTATAACATTTTTCGTCAGGTCGCCGGACCCGCTTTGTTTGCAAAATTCTTGGCGTCATTCACGACGCTTTAGTCTGATGCTACGACCAGCGGTCAAACCGCATAATGGTCTCAATGGGCTTACGCGTCACAGGGCCAAACCGTCCCATGGGATAGCCTATGGGAAGCAAACATAGCGCGGCGAAACTTTCTGGAAGTCCTAGTGCATCCCGGACCATATCTTGGTCACGCAGAGCCAAAGTCGTCGGCGTCGCGCCAAGACCCGCCGCACGAGCGGTTAATAATAAATTCTGGATCCCTGGCCAGACTGATCCCGCTTTCCTGTAAATCTCAAGCCCGTCAACTCTAGTCCCATAGTCGTAGCAGGCGACGATTAGTGCGGGTATCTCATGCATGTGGTCCATCTGCCAGATGACCGCGTCAAGTAATCGGCGTTGTTTATCGTCTCTCGGGTTCTCTCTATCTGCTGCGATATAGGGTTCTCCGTGAAGTCGATTGAGATCAGCTAGTTTTCTCTTTTGTGCGGGATCTTTAACCACAATCCACCTGGCCATCTGGGCGTTGCTACCACTGGCCGCCTGGTTTGCAGCATCAATGAGATCGACTAAGACTTCGTCACTGACAGGATCTGCTTTCAGTCGCCGCATGGCCCTACATTCATACATGGCTTGACTGAGCGTAAAGTCAGAATTGAACATTAACTGGATTCCTAGATATTTTTCTCGACTCTAACCGGAATCGCGTTAGCTCGCGAATCCTTGGCGTAAGGTCCTCTGTGAGTCGAGAGTATGCACAGGCGAAGGGGGGTGTTGTATAAGGTCAAGGCATGTTTTCGGCAACATAAGGTCGTGTTGGAACGACGTAGAGGGAGAGTTACGAAGACACTGTGTTGCTCTTAGGTTGGTACCGAGGGCCAGTACCATAAGGGTTTTAAGGTATTGATATTAGTCTGTAAATATAGGTTTTTCAGGCGGATATTTTACGACTGCTAGACATTTTTGTCCAAATATTTGTCCAAAATCTCTAAACTTAGATCAGTTGTTATGGCGGGGGGCGGTGAATGTGTGTCTGACTTTGAGTTGTACCTGAGCAGATACATCAGAGCGGGTTTGGGCGGCCTTTTTATCTAAAAACTTCGTTAGCATCGACTTTGTCTGTTTACCTCTGTACCAGAATATATTTCTGTGTTCTTCAATGCAGTTCACGCCTCTGGCTTTGATCTCTGCTTCCATGATTCTGTAGTTCGTCATTAGTAGCGCCTCAGAAGCACTGGGATCTGCAAGCGGAAAGTAGAAGTAATGACAAAGCTCTGCATCGTCTTCACTTTGCCAATAGCTCTTCAAAGCAGCTTCCCTGGTTTCAGTAGAAGCTCTACATGGGACGAATAAAGACAGGATTGGGATTTTAGAGAAAGTACAAATACTGTCGCTAAAGATAAGCTCAGGCTCGGTAATCTCCTCAGATGCGACTGCATGACTTACGAAACATAGACTCAGCAACCCTATCCAAATCCAAGTCCGAATGCGTGGTGTTAGGATCATCTAACCTAATGCTTCCATCAGTCGTCATACAGATACAGGTGTCTGTACTATTTAACACAAAGGCACTGGTTTGTTGAAAGCTAGCGATCTTGAGTTCGGCCAACCGCCCAAATCAACCAACCAAATAGTGTTGTCGCTGCACCCATCAGAAACAATATTGTTTTAAGTGGCGTTAGTACTGCTTTCGCGGCAAGTAAATCAGCAGATCCCATCAGGGCCGCTACTTGGACAACGCCCTCTAACAAATCCGTAGGAACTACAACAAGCAAACTGAACGCAATGTAACGTCCAAATCGCTCATAAAACGCGTAAGCCGAGCCGATGAACAAAGCACCATATGCCAATGGATAAGCGACATCTAATGTGGCTGTAATCCACGCGTGAACGACTCTCTGGCTGGGGGTCATATCGGAAATCACCTGCCGCACTTCGGTCGGATCAGATATGGCGTCTATAAGAGGGACTTGCCAAAACGAAGTGGCAACTGGAAACGCGATCGTAATAAGAATCGTAGAGACGAACGCAATCCAAAGTGATCTCCTCTCAGCAAGGAACTTAAACATGGACATCTTTCCCTGTCCCCCCCCTTATGAGGGCATTGGCTTTAGTCTGAGTTTCACTCGTGCTAACCACACGCTTCCAACAAGACGGGGAAA
>CAJXDD010000109.1:0-9076 GCA_913052075.1 uncultured Gammaproteobacteria bacterium | reverse complement strand
CGCCGCAGCCAAGATCAAGCAGCGTCATTCCCTCCTTTAGGTCGAGGTGTTCGAAGCGGATAGTTTCTAGCGACATGGGGTTTGCTCAATCACCTGATGATAAAGATCAAGATACTGCGCTGCTGCGCGTGACCAACTAAATTCCTTGGTAACGCGGGCAAGTCCGGCTTGGCCCAACGCTTGTCGACGTTCTGAATCCTTGAGTAATTCGGAGATCGCCGCCGCCATTGCTCTGGGGTCTTGCACAGGGACCGTCACGCCAGCATCGCCGACAACTTCGGGTAATGCGCCTCCGCTGGTGCTTACCAATGGGACTCCGCAGGCCATCGCTTCTCCGGCAGGAAATCCAAACCCCTCGTAAACCGAGGGTACCACGGCCAGGGTTGCCGATTGGTAGAGCGACACCATGTCCTCGGCTGTGACTCTACCCTTTTCGTCAATGGCGTGGCCAATCTTCAAGTGCTCGATCAGCTTGCGAGTGTCTCCATCGGGCTTCAATGCGCCGATTAGTGTGAGCCGGACGAGAGGCTCATCGTGAAGCACGAGGGCGAAGGCGCGAAGCAGCGTATCCAACCCTTTGAGCGGTGAGTCGGCGCTCGCTGTTGTCATGATCGTGGGGGTTGGCCTATTTTCACCCCCTCTAACCTCGTGGGAGGCCGGCTTGAAACGGTCGAGATCGATGCCGTTGTGAATCACGCGCAGTGATTGGCTGGGTAGACCGAAAGCAGATTCTATATCTGCCCTAGCGGCATGCGAGACAGTCACTTTATGTGCCAGCTGGCGGATGACTTGTTTTTGCATGCGAAGGAATGAGTGCCATCGCTTGATGAGCAAGCGCAATCCGAAGGTGTCGGCAGCGGCGAGTGCAATGTCCAGATCGCGGATGATGGGGTGATGGATGGTGGTGACGACGGGTAGGCCCATTCGCTGAAGACCAAGGGTTCCCCAAGCAAGGCATTGGTTGTCGTGAATCACGTCATAAGGATTGGGGTTCGACTGAAAATACTGCTGGACTCGTCGCCCGAAGGTGTAAGGCTCTGGGAATCCGCCGGAGATCGTGCTGAAGTATTCAAATGCATCCGTCACTGACCTGAGATATCGGAAGCGAAACCGGCGGACATCCTCACCCTCGGCATATAGATCGAGGCTCGGCAGCTGAATCAGCGTTACTCTCGGGTCGAGCTCCGGATAAGGGGGGCCGGAGATGACGTCCACTTGGTGACCCGCCTCGACAAGGGCACGGGATAGATAATAAAGGTAGACGCCTTGCCCTCCACTGAAAGGATTACTTCGATAGCCGAGGAGACAAATGTTCATGATTCTCCCAAATGAGCAGAGAGGCGCGAATAAAGACCTACGGTTCTCAGGAATCAGCAGGATCGGTGCGGGGAAATTCGCTGCCCATAACGATTCCCCTGCAGAGCCTAAAGTATAAACGGTTCATTTAGTTTCATCATGATGCTGCTGGTAGCTGACAGCGGGAGGATGGTGGCGGTCTAAGGAGGGTAGTTCTGCGAGCGCTTACTCAACGCTCCCTCATTATCGAGTGGGCCCAGTAGGGTTACTGGAGCACGAGAGTCGCGCCGATGACCAAAAGTGAATAAAATTACGTTTAATAGTTACTAAATAGTAAATCAGTTCATCATGATCGAGATTAGACATCTGAAAACGCTCGTGGCACTCCGAGATACTGGGAGTTTGGTGGACGCTGCTGAGCGGGTGCACCTCACGCAATCAGCGCTTTCTCACCAAGTGAAAGACCTTGAGGATCGGCTCGACTGCAAGATTTTTGTTCGGAAAACGAAGCCGCCTCGTTTTACCAGTGCCGGGCGTCGGTTGTTAGCCCTTGCCGATGAACTGCTTCCGACACTCGATCAAGCCGAGAGGGATATTGCGAGGCTGAGCGGTGGGGAAGCCGGTAGACTGCACATTGCTATTGAGTGTCACAGTTGCTTCCAGTGGCTTGTGCCCTGTATTGATCAATTCCGCGCGAATTGGCCAGAAGTCGAGCTTGATCTAACAGGAGGCTTTAATTTTGCACCACTCCCCGCACTAGCGAGGGGGGATTTAGATCTGGTGGTAACTTCCGATCCCGTCCCGATTTCTGGCATTCGTTATGTTCCCCTTTTTAGTTATGAGGCGCTTTTGGTGGTCGGCGCGAGGCATCCGCTGCTCACTAAGATGCGAATCGAGCCAGTCGATCTCGCCGATCAAACCCTAATTATCTATCCTGTGGATAGAAGTCGGCTGGATGTATTTACTCGGTTCCTTGACCCGGCAGATATTGAGCCCGCATCCGTTCGAACTGCCGAGCTCACCCCTATGATGTTGCAATTGGTGGCCAGTGGTCGGGGGGTGGCCTGCTTACCTAACTGGGCGGTCACGGAATATCTTCCAACTGGGAATATCTCAGTCAGACCCATTGGCGAGGATGGACTGTGGTGTACCCTCTATGCCGCGATTCGCACCGACCAGTTTGATGACGCGTTTATTAAGGATTTCTTGAAAACGGCTCACGACACCTGCTTCAACCACTTAAACGGTATCAAACGAGTGGAAGCGAGCGTTGACCCTCTCGAGCGAGCGAGTCACGAGTCGGATGAGTGCTAGGGTCGATGGCGCGTCATTGAAAGCGCGTCCAACCAACGCACGAATTGTTGATTCGTTTCTAGGTGCTGTTGAATGACCTTTAGTCACTCAAAGGTCACTCAAATTTGGTCAAGCCGAGATGATCAACCGCGTAGGAATCCACATTAAAAAGCCCCAGGATGCTTCACACCCTGGGGCTCTGTCTTAACGTATGGGAGCGGACTCCGAGTTAATTTAACTCGGAGGCTCCCTTCTTAGACTGACTATTGATGGGATCACCTCCTTTTTTCGGTCAGGGTGTTGACGAAAGCGCTGGAGGTTCCCCCTGGTTAGAACGTCTGCGCTGGGACACGGCTTGTTACCAAACCGTTCTTTGAATTTATGATGTACGTCGAGGGGTGTCAAAGAGTTTTACCTCCCTGCCTTAAGGAACCAGAAAATCCTCGGCCCACGCCTCATCAATCCAGCGAAAACGGGCTCGACGATGGGGTATTTCGTTTTGTGTCAGATCGAGCCGCTCGATTTGGTGAAGCGCAATATCAACGGCAATCGCTTCAATAGGTGGGGTGAGTGACTCTGGGTCTAGCGTCGCAGCCATTGACTCAAAGGCCTCGTCAAAGTCCTCGCTCGAATGATAAGGCTCACTTTGGGCAGCGCGAGCGGCATAAAAATAGTCGAGCAATTTGGCACGCAGAGGTCTTCTATGCCAATTGTTTTCAATGTCTGCGCGCGAGGCCATGGCTGCGGCACCGCTCAGCCGATATTGAATTTGAATTGAGGGATACCAAAGCAAAATCTGACAAGCGCTGTTTGCTGAGAGAGCCTGCCATTTGGGACTAGAAGCATTGATAAAGAGGCGCACACTTCGCTCCGATACCTCTCTCAGCACCAGCGTTCGAACAGAAGGGCTCCCATCCGCGTCAACCGTAGCGAGATAGCACACTTGACCCGTGGGGTCGCTGGCCTCGAGTGCGCGTGCCCTGTCTTCCCGTATTTGCTCAATGATCATCACTGGTTGATGCCTGTTTCATTTGAGTAAGCCGCGACCTCCTCCTGATTAAGGTAAACCCTGACTGAGAGCGATTGGTCTTCCCGTTCGCAAATAGCCTCGATATATTCGTGCCACTCGTAACCGGTTTGAACGGTGCTCGATAGCTTGGTCTTGGTCTCGCAGCGTGCTTCATCCCTGCAGATGCCGTTGACCCACAGGCTTATGATTTGATCAGATTCTCGAACGTTAATCTGCGCGCCTCTACAAAGTAGGTCGATGAGTTGCATGCCATGCTTTCCCTTTTCAACCAAGTGCTCAGAGCGTTAGGCGCAATGATGAACGAGGTGCTTATCCGATAGTGCCGAAATACGGTATCATTCGCGCCCAATCGGATCTACAGGAAGGCAGCCATGGCGAAGATGGATGAAGCTCGGGAAGCAGCACAAGCAATCGCATCGGGTCTGAAGCAATTGGGCCCTGACAGAAAAGTTGCACTGTCCACGCACAAAACTAAAGCTTTGATTGTTGCCCTTGAGAAAAAAGCGGCGAAACTCGTTGCTGCACTTGATGGCGAGTAGCGCGTCGCGGTGAACACAGAGGCAGCCTAGCTTCAAGCGTTTCCAGTAAAGAGAACAGCATGGGTGCGATAACCATTAGTGCGGTGTCTGGGGCTCTTGGCGGGATGGTAGAGAATATTGACCTCTCGCAGCCACTCACCGCGCCAACACTCATAGAACTAAAGCAGGCACTTGCCGAGTACGAGGTCCTGTTCTTTCGTAACCAGGAAATGTCCCCTTCAGATCATTTGCGGCTAGCGAAGCACTTCGGTCAGCCGCAGTTGCACGAAGCGTACCCCCACGTTGACGGCCATCCAGAAATCACTATTTTGGAGAACGACCGCGAGAACCCTTCTAAAATTGAGGTCTGGCATACGGATATGACGTTCAGGCCTTGTCCACCGCTCGGTTCGATTTTGCACGGCGTCAGTATCCCAGAGCGAGGGGGGGACACCCTCTTTGCCAGTTTGAGTAGTGCCTACGAGAGTTTGTCCACTCCGCTGAAAGCTTTTGTCGAGGGATTAACAGCGGTCCACGACTTCAGCTATGGATTTAAGGAATCGCTCGCAGAGCCGGGTGGCCGAGAGCGATTGAAGCAAATGGTCGAGGACAATCCCCCAGTCGAACACCCAGTTGTAATCGAGCATCCGGTGACGCGAAAAAAAGCGCTGTACGTTAATGCGCTGTTTACGACGCATATCAAAGAACTGCGTCCAGACGAATCAAAGTCAGTGCTGTCGCACCTATACCAGCACATTGTTTTGCCCGAGCACTGCTGTCGGTTCTCCTGGGAAGAGAACAGCGTTGCCTTTTGGGATAACCGCATCACGCAGCACAAGCCAGTGAACGACTATTGGCCGCAGCACCGCAAGATGCAGCGAATTACCATCGATGATGGAGAGCGCCCGAGCAGCGCTAATTAGAAAGCACTTTGATCAGGCGCGCGGTTTCCTGTGGCTGATCAAGGAGCACATGATGGGCTGCGTCATCGACCCAGAGCCATCGCTCTGGGTCGAAGCTTGCTCTCGCGGCCAGCAAATTGTCTTGCCCTGCTTCCAGTGTGTCCTGATAGAACACGCTCTCCTTTCCTGTGATGAGTCCTATGGGTATCGCTAATTGTCGTAACATCTCGGCAGGGGAGTAGGTTGTGTCCGGAGGCGTTAGTCGCTCTAGCAATGTCAGATCGAGCTTAAAGCGAAATCCTTGATCGGTCTCTGTGATCGCGTGTCGAGCGATGTGTTGGATAAGCTCAGGCTGGCGAATCCGTTGAGCGGGCCGTAACCGAAATCGCTTGATTGCCTCGTACTCAGTATCGAAATAGTGAATCTTGGCCAGACGGTTAGCACCCTGGTTGGTTGACGATGTATCTCGGCGAACCCTTCTCGCACGCAACGGGGAATCAATGATCGTAAGCCGTGAAGCGAGTTCAGGTTCGCTGAAGCAGGCGATTCGCGCGACGGTACCCCCGAAGCTATGTCCGACGATGATTGGCCTTGAGACCTCTGCATCTTCACATACCGTCATTAGCTCACGCGTGTAGATGTTGTAGTCATATTGAGCTCGATGGTCGCTATCGCCGCAGCCAGAAAGGTCGACGGCAATGATGTCAAAGTCCTTGCGAAGATGGATTGCGACTGCATCCCACCAGTGGGCGTGCGCTGCATGCCCATGCACGAGCAACACTGTGGCTTTATTAGGCTGGTGCCAACGAAGGTAGTGGATGGCGGCACCCTTGACCTCGGTGAAGTGGCTCGCGGGCGGATGGTGATGAATGTCAGCGATCATAAATCGCGCTCTTGAGCGACGAGGAAATGGCATAGTATAAGGGCACGTCAGGAAAAAATGATCGAGGTGCTTTTGGCGAATCCATGGAACAATCAAACGGCGCTCATCGCCATCGTGACAGCGTTTATTGTTGGTGCTGTGGCAGCCTTGAGCTTGAGCGATCGCGGAGAATCCGGAGCTCGACAAGCCACCCTCGATGGTGAAACGGTTCAGGCTCCCGTTAGCTGGCGAACGCCGGTGGCATTCGGGACGAACCTGCCCGCTCTCGGTGACAACATCTTGTATGTGACCGACGCAATCCAAGCGTCATCGGGTGGCCGGATTCAGTTGGAAGTTTATGAGCCGGGTATGCTCGTTCCGGCGTTTAGCATCACTGAGAGCGTCAGGGACGGAAAGCTTGAAGCGGGCTACACCTGGCTCGGGTATGACCAGGGTCGCATTCCCGCAACGCCTTTAATATCCGCTGTGCCTTTTGGTATGGAACCCTGGGAATTCACGGCGTGGTACTTTGAAGCAGGGGGCCAAGCCCTCGCTGAAAAGCTCTATGCTCCGCACAATATTCATCCGATTTTGTGCGGGATCATTGGCCCAGAAACGGCAGGTTGGTTTCGTTTTCCTATTCAGCGGCTTGAGGACTTTGAGGGATTAAAGATTCGGTTTGCTGGGCTGGGCGGCAGGGTGCTGCAGCGCCTTGGCGCGTCGGTTACTTTGATTCCAGGTGGTGAGATTTACCAAGCGCTTGAAAAAGGAGCAATCGATGCGACTGAGTACTCCCTTCCCAATGTCGATCAGCGGCTTGGTTTCGCAGATGTTGCGAGCTTTAACTACTTTCCAGGCTGGCATCAGACGTTTACGGCCTCGCACCTGGTGGTCAATAAAGACAAGTGGGCGCAGCTTGCCCCAGCTGATCAAGCACTGATTGAGATGGCCTGCACGGCAGGTGTCACGAGGAACCTCGCAAGGGGTGAGGCGCTACAGGGAAGCGTGATCGAGGGTTTCGATCAAATCGGGGTGACACCGATTCGGTTTGACCGGTCATTGCTCAAATCACTCCAACGGGTCTCAGAGGAAGTTCTCGAGCAAGAGGCCGCTAAAGATGCTGATTTCGCTGAGATATTAAAATCGCAACAGCAGTTTCTCACCACTTACAGGAGCTGGAAATCGTTAGCCTATTTGCCAAGGGACTTTGACACGGCGGAAGGTCAGTGATGAAAGACGGGCCCCTTTCCTCGGATTGGATGGAATCTATCGAATCCGCGATCAATGCCCTGGGAAAGGGTCTAGGCCTTATTTGGCTGCTGCTCATGCTGGTGATTCTCGTCAACGTGATCAGTCGATATATCTTTAATCAGGGGTTTATTCAGCTTGAAGAGTTGCAATGGCATCTTTACGCCACAGGATTCTTGTTGGGGTTATCCTTTGCGGTTACCCAGGATGTCCATGTTCGAGTCGACGTTTTAAGGGAACGCTGGTCACCAGAATTACGAGCATGGATCGAGATCTACGGCGTTCTGTTACTGCTTCTTCCGTTCATTGCATTGGTATTGGTCGCGTCCTGGCCCTTTGTTACCTATTCCTTTACGACCTCAGAAATCTCTCAGGCCCCTGGCGGCCTGCCAATGCGGTGGGTGATTAAGAGCGTTTTGCCGTTAGGCTTCCTTTTGCTCGCGTTAGCAACGGTCGCCCGCCTGGCGAAAGTAGGGCGACAGTTGTTTGGTGCTCGCAACAGAGCCGAAATACCCTCGCAAGATCAAACCGAGGTGTCATTGTGAGCGCCGGCGATTGGCTGAGTGTGGCAATGTTTATCAGCTTTATTGTGCTGATTTTTACAGGGTTCCCGGTCGCGTGGGTCTTAGGCGGCCTCGCGGTTGTCTTTACGGCTATCGGTATTATCGCGGAGATCGACTTCGGATGGCCGGTAACCATGAGCTGGGAATACAGCGCTTTGGTGGTCGATCGGATATGGGATGTCATGAACAATTGGGTGCTCGTTGCGCTCCCGATGTTCATCTTGATGGGTATTATGCTCGAGAAGTCAGGTTTAGCCAGCAGGCTGTTAGAAAACTTGGCCACGCTGCTTGAGCGGGTGCCTGGCGGGCTAGCAATATCGGTGACCACTATTGGCGTCTTGCTGGCAGCATCGACGGGAATCATCGGCGCTTCTGTCGTTTTGCTGGGCCTTTTGGCGTTACCGAGCATGCTCCGCCAGGGTTACCAGGCCGAATTTGCGACCGGGACCGTCGCTGCCGTCGGAACCCTGGGTATATTGATTCCACCTTCTATTATGTTGGTTCTGATGGCTGATCGACTCGCTATATCAGTGGGTGATCTGTTTCTGGGCGCGCTTTTACCGGGCTTACTCTTATCGGCCTTGTATATCGCCTTCATTGTGATGAACGCTTCTCTACGACCTGGTGTTGCGCCTGCGGTCAGTCACGCTCAACCGATCACCCTTGATCTTCTGGGCGCATTGGCAAAATCTGTATTGCCCCCGATCCTCCTGATTTTTGCGGTGCTTGGATCCATTTTCTTTGGCCTTGCAACGCCTACTGAGGCCGCGGGCGTTGGTGCATTTGGCGCGGTGGTATTGACCTGGATGGCCGGGAGGCTATCACGCGAGGTAGTTAGCGAGGCCCTTACGGAAACCACTCGAACAACGGCTTATATTTTCGCGATTTTTTTGGGTGCAACCGCTTTTTCTCTCGTCCTAAGGGGGCTTGGTGGCGATGAATTAATCGAGCGAGGACTGCTTGGATTACCTTTCGAGCCCTCTGGCATCATCATCACGATTCTCTTGGTTACCTTTTTGTTGGGCTTCGTTTTAGATTGGATTGAAATTACGCTCATTGTGTTGCCGTTGGTCGCGCCAGTGGTGACAGGGTTAGGGTTTGACCTCATTTGGTTCACGGTGATGTTCGCTGTCTGTTTGCAGACTGCTTTTCTAACGCCGCCGGTTGGGTTTGCCATTTTTTACTTGAAAGGCGTGGCGCCTAATGGGGTTCAAGTTGCAACCATTTACCGCGGTGTGATGCCGTTTATTGGGCTCCAGTTGCTTGCTTTAGTGTTGCTTTTCTTTTTCAGGGATCTCGCCTTGTGGCTGCCCAGTGTTGCCTCGTGAGACAAGCAAAGCGTTTATAAAAGTAATAAAGCTTTC
>CAJXDD010000108.1:0-9079 GCA_913052075.1 uncultured Gammaproteobacteria bacterium | reverse complement strand
TGCTCAAATAAATAAAGCGTCCACTGTATCACACCTCGATTTGGGTTCATTGCCCAGATGATGGATTCATGGACTCTAAGTTGGCTATCTGAAATGGGTTGTCTCTTGTCGTCTTTTCTGACAACGGGTACTGACAGAACTTGACGCAGCGCTTAGGGAGAGCCTCGATGCTTCTTCAGTGATCACGAGCATGGTCCGAAAACTGACAGGCCTTTATAACTCGGAGAAGGGCGCAGTAAGAGTAAGTTCAAATTCCTTGATCTCGTCATCACGCAGACAGGTGACCTGCACGACATCGCCCGGTTGGCGGTTCTCGAGTAACGATAGCATGGAGTCCTCGTCGGTGACCGGCTCGCCATCGATGGCGATGATGACATCTCCGAGGTGAATGTTGCCTCGTATATCCTCGCGCACACCAATCATTCCAGCTTTTGCCGCCGGAAGCCCAGGCTTAACGGCGAATAGCACCACGCCTTTGATTTTCAGTCGACTTGCCCATGAGTCGGAAAGCGTCTCAATCCCTAAAACAGGTCGGTATAGGCGACCATATTTTTGTAGCTGGGGAATAATGTTTTTGAGCGTCGCGACTGGAATTGCGAAGCCAATGCCGGCGCTCGCACCTGACGGACTGTAAATCGCGGTGTTGACGCCGATTAATTCACCTTTTGAATTCAGCAGCGGTCCACCCGAATTGCCTGGGTTGATGGCAGCGTCAGTCTGAATGACGCCAGAGATTGTCCGATTATTCATGGATTTAATCTCGCGCCCGAGTGCACTCACAACACCAACGGTTAGCGTTGTATCTAGTGAGAAGGGGTTGCCAATGGCCAGGACTTTTCGCCCAACCGCAAGTTGGTTGGAGTCGCCAAGTGGAAGGGGAACGAGCGCCTCATTTGGTGCTCTGATCGACAAGAGTGCGATGTCTTTTTCTGGTGAAGCGCCTACGATTTCTGCCTCATAGCTATTACCCGACTGCAGCGTGATAGTGATTCTGTTAGCGCCGTAAACCACATGAAAGTTTGTCACGATTAGGCCACTTTCGTCCCAAACGAAGCCCGTTCCTGATCCCTTTGGGATCTCCATGACATTGAGTGAAAATCGGCGGCGACGCAATTGAGTATTAGTGACAAAGACTACAGAGGGGCTTGCAGCCTCAAAGACGCTAATGTTGTTGGCTTCATCACTGGTGAGGTCAATGTTGGCCGCGGGCGCAGGAGATTCTGCTGCCGTCGCTCGGTTGAGTGAAGGGCGCGTCGTATCACTCGACTCTGGGAAAACAAAAAAGAGTGTAACGATCGCTACAGCAATGAAGCCCAATGAAAACCGAACCACAGCATTTCCTCTTTGAGTGCGCCTTTGCGACTCGGCGCTATCGTTCCAAGGGTTTGACCTGAGTCACAGACCTACTGACATCAATAAACCGGTTGAGTTCAACAAGATCCTGTTGGTCGAGGCTGCCAACAAGCTGCTTCAATCGCAGAGTATTTTTGATGTATTGGTAACGAGCGCTTGCGAATTGAAATTCAGAGAGGAAAAGTCGCTGCTGAGCGAGCAGCACATCGACAATATTTCGGGTGCCTACTTCATACCCTGTTTGGGTCGCGGCGAGTGCTGATCGGCTTGATTCGATTCCTTGAAGTCTGGCTTTAACTCGCGCTACGTCAGTATTAATCGCTGAGAACAGTGCGCGGGTGTTTTCTGCCGTCTGTCGCTCAACTAGATCTAAGTTGTTCTGCGCCTCGTCCAGCTGAAATTGTGCCTGTTTAACGCCGGAGCGCGTCGCCCCACCTGAAAAGACGGGAATCGTTAGGTTAACCGCGTAAAACTCAGATTCTACTTCTGGCAGCGAAAAGACCGTGTTGTCAGTCTTTTGATTCGACCATGAGACTTGGGCATCCAGTGTCGGTAAGTGCCGAGACTGATTGATTCGGACTTGTTTTCGCGCAGCCTCGACGCCAGCTTTAGCTTGCAGCACCAGTGCGTTGCTTGCCATCGCTGCATTAACCCACGCCTCTTCATTAGCGGGCTCCGGTGAGCGAACAGGAAAGGCCTGTTGCAGGGGATAGATTTCATCGAAAGTCCGCCCCGTGAGTCGCACGAGTGGCTCAAAGCTCCGTGTTTGAGCACCCTCAGCCTCAATGACGTTAACCGTTGCGCTGTCGAAACCAGCCCTAGATTCTAGAACGTCAGTGATGGCAACTAAACCAACGTCAAAACGCTGTTGGACTTGTTCTAGTTGGCGTTTGACTGCGTTCTGCTCAGCCATAGCAGCATTCAGGCCGTCTTGGCGCTCAAGAATCGTGAAGTAGGTGTCCGCTACCCGAACAATCAGCTCAAGTCCTTCTCCATCTCGAATGGCGCCAGCCTGCGTGCGTATCGCTTTTGCTTGTTGATATTGAAACCACCGATCTGCCCTAAACAAAGGTTGGTTCATTCCAGCTGATAATCTTTCCGTGGGGAAACTTGAGCTTGGCGCTACACTTTCAGGAACTCCCGGGTAAGACCGGTTTTCCTCAGAATAGCTGCCTGAAAGCACGATACTGGGAAGTAAGCCTGCACGCGTTTGAGGCACGATTTCGCTGCGTGCAAGGTAAGCAGCCTCTGCTGCGCCAATTTGAGGATCGTTTTGAATTGCGAGCTGATAGACTTCTGCGAGATTGACGGCCTCCGCTCGCGCGGTGCCAGATAATAAGCTTGCAATGACAAGGATCAGTAACGTCCGCATGGCATCCATATCCTGAAAAGGTGCGTCCCATCGAGGACAAAAAAAAGTAGGAGTGGTACGTAATTTGTCGCTTTCATGTCCACATCCCTCAGCGTTTTGCGAAGGGGGGCTTACTTTACGCACATCGAAGCTGATTAGCCATACCTGTTGATCCGTCGTGCCTGGCAACTATCCTATCGAGGCTCGCTGGAGAGATACATTGGGCTGACTCAATTGATAGATAACCAGTGATACGTGTATTCCTTGAAAATCTGTCGCTTGTGGCTAGCAACTTGATCATTAGTCCTACCCGTCCGCTTCACTGCCGCTGGGTCTACACCCGTTAGACGTGATTGCTTAGGTCTAGTTTGCTCTGGTTTGAGAATCTGGGCCCAATAATTGGGGCTGCAAAATGTGCTTGCTGTAGGTCCGTTATCGATCGAAGACACCGCTTAATTTTACGTTTAGGATTCGAGATAAACCTTGGGCTTTGACAGTGGCTCGAGATTAGCCTCGAGGAACCGAGCAACGGACAAGCATCGCTCCTCCATGAGCGGCGGAGCAACAATTTGAATGCCGACAGGCAACCCTTTTTCATCGGTCGCCGATGGCATACTGAGCCCAGGCCAGCCCGTTAGGTTGAAGGCCTGGGTGTAGAGGTAGTCGTAGGGGTTTTCCTCTTCATCGTGTAGTAGGGCGGTTCGGCCGTTGACTGGACAAAGGATAACGTCAACTGACTCAAACACGCTTCGCATACTGCTTCGGTAACCGTCCCAAAGGGAGATCAAATGGCTGAGTTCGCTCGCACTTAACTGTGATTTTGGCTGGCTAAGGATACGCTGCAAACTGAGTGACGGCGTTTCGGTACCCGAGGCATGGAGTTGATCAGCTATCATTTCGTGACCGTCGGCATTGAACAATTGGCCGTACAGCATCGACGTCATTTCTATACCCTCTGGCCTGATTTCACGGACGTCGCAACCCTTGTCAGCGAGGGTGTTGATCAGGCTGCTCAATGACTCCTTAATCGCACCGCTCGGCGTGCCTAAGCCGTGGTCCGCGAAAAAACCAACTCGTAGCTGCGCAACTTCTTCGGTCGCAGCCCGGTCTGGCGCATCTAAGGTGTAAGGGTCTGTATGGTGCGGACCCTGGATGATCTTGTAGATGAGGGTTAGATCCTCGAGCGAGCGGGAGAGTGGTCCGATTTGGCTAAGGGGCGCGAGTAATCCGGTGCTTGGCAGAGCGTTTCCTGTTGTGGGAACGCGGCCGGTAGTGGGTTTTAAGCCGTATACGCCGCAGAAATGAGCCGGCAAGCGAATGCTGCCGCCGGTGTCAGTGCCTAAGTCGATGGGTGTTCCGCCCGCGGCGATCAGCGCGGCTGCACCGCCTGAGCTTCCGCCTGAAGTTCGGTCGATATCGTGTGGATTAGAGGTTCGACCAAAAATTGAATTGTCGGTCTGATAGGACAGGGTCAATTCTGGCGTGTTGGTTTTACCCACAAGAATGGCACCCGCTGTGCGGAGTCTCGCAACGCTTATAGCGTCGTGTCCGGGCCTGTGCGCTCTGCGACCGACGGTGCCCCAAGTGGTGTTCATGTCAAAGGTGTCGAGACTGTCTTTGATGGTCATGGGAATACCATGGAGTGGGCCGACGATTTCTCCTTTTGCTCGCAGCGTATCCGCCTTCTCAGCGTAGCGAATACTCAGTTCACGGTGGGTTGTAACCACAGCATTGATCAGTGGGTTCAACTGATCAAAACCCTCGAGCGCCTGCTCGACTAACTGCACCGAGGTGGTTTCACCTCGCTCGAGCATGGTCTTGAGGGATGATAGAGAGAGATTGAGGAAGTGGGGCATGAAAAATTCCCTTTGCTGGGTCGATGATAAGAGCAATGGTCCCATGGCTCAATCCTCACAGCTTCCCTACCGGCGCTTACGGAATCCATTCGATGATAAAAAATGGCGCCATGACCCTGCATGTGTTGAGGATCATCTTTTGCTGGCTAATCCGGATCGGAACCATCGCTGGCCACCCAATCGGATCTATTGATCCTTCGTTGAATCAATCGCGTCTGGGTGTTTCGACAGCAATCGAATCCTTGCGCAAATGGATGGTGAGATGAAGGGCTGAGTGCTGGTCTCGCTGGGTGAACACTCAGCAGCGGCCGTTAACGAAGAATCGGTCAGTTGGGTATTGAACGCTAGGCGGCGCAGCCTGCTGCTCAACCGGATGGGGCCTCGATCACTCTGAGCGCTAGACGCAAGTAGGCTCCGTCGATATCGGTGCTGAGATCGGGCTGAGCCAGTTCATCAGAGATGGTTAACGTCGTGGTTAGCGTCTCTTTACAGACATACTGTTCGTGCGCCGCAAATGCAGCTATGAGTGATGGTGCAGCCGCGATATCGGTATGAATACGATCGGTGACATTAAAACCGAGTTCCTTTCGGAGCTTCTGCATGCGACTCACTATCTCCCGCGCCAACCCCTCCTCAATGAGCTCCTCGGTGAGGTCTGTTCGTAGCTCAATCGACATGAATCGATCAGAGACGGTATCTGTTCCCTCGCGAGCTTCGCGAAAGATCAATATGTCATCGACGCCGAAGGTTTCGTTGTTGATGGTCAGTTTCTCAGCATCGAGAAATGTCTTAATAGCTTGGTGGTCTAGGGCTTCGATTTTCGATTTGATGTCCTTAAACGCGGCGCCGAACCGCTTTCCGAGCACCGGAGAATTCGGTTTAGCGTAGAGATTAATGAATCTAGACTCGTCGGTCTCATAGGTAACAGTCTTCACGTTCAGCTCTGTTGAGAGGTAATGCTCAAGCCGCTTGATCTCGTCTAGCAATGCTTGATCTTCGTGAATGACCGTCAGGTTAGCGAGCGGGAACTTGGTTTTTACTTTGGCCTGATTGCGCTTCTGGCGGCCTAGCAAAATTACGCTTTGCATTCGGGAGACGGCTTGCTCGAGGAGCGTTCGAATCATGGATTCATTCGGTGTCGGATAGTTGCAGAGATGAACAGATTTCGCCGCATCAGACTTCTTCGGTAGTGATTGATACATTCGCTCGGCCAAAAATGGCGCGAACGGCGCCATACACAGGCTGAGTTCCAGAACCACCTGGTGCAAGGTTGCGTAGGCTGACAGTTTGTCATCAGTGACGGACTCTACCCAGAACCTGGCTCGGTTCAGGCGGATGTACCAATTGGTTAAATCCTCGATGAAGTCAAACAGTGCGGGGACCACGTTATAAAGGTGGTATTGCTCCATTTCCTTGCTGATATTCGCTTTGAGCGATTGCAATCGAGATAGGATCCATTGATCCATGATGTTGTCAGATGTCGTCGCTTCGTGTTGGTCCGGCGACCAGCCATCGATGTCGGTATAGGTTTTCAAGAACCGGTAAGCGTTAAGCCATGGGAGGAGCGCCCTGCGAATCATGTCTTTGACGGCCTCATCCGAAAAACGTTGCTCTTCAGCGCGCACAAGACCTGAATTGATCAAATAAAGGCGCAACGCATCGGCTCCGTAGCGCTCCATCAATTCATCGGGCGGCGTGTAATTCCGCAGCCGTTTGGACATCTTCTTGCCGTCTTCAGCCATGACGATGCCGTTGACGATGACGTTTTTGAAGGGGTGAGTATCGTAAAGCGCGGCGCCTAGAACGATCAGGGTGTAGAACCATCCCCGTGTTTGATCAAGGCCTTCTGCGATGAATTCAGCCGGGAATCCCTGCTCGAAAAGCGTTTCATTCTCGAATGGGTAATGCAGCTGTGCGTAGGGCATGGACCCGGATTCAAACCAGCAGTCCAGCACTTCCTCAATTCGCCGATAAGTCCCTGGCTCTCCCTCCCGCTGGAAAGTGAGATGGTCCACATATTCTCTGTGAAGGTCTGTCACCCGGTGACCCGTCAGTTGTGCGAGCTCGTCAATGGAACCGATGCAGTGCATTGACCCTGTTTCGTCATTAATCCAAATGGGTAGCGGCGTGCCCCAGTATCGGTTGCGCGAGATGGCCCAATCGGTCGCGCCTTTTAGCCAGTTGCCCATTCGCCCCTGCTGGATGTGCTCGGGAACCCAATGGATCTGCTCGTTCAAGCGTGTGAGTTTTTTCCTATGTTCCTCCACTTCCACGTACCATGAGTCAATGGTCCGATAGATGATGGGGGTGTCTGATCGCGGGCAAAACGGATAGCTGTGCTGTATGACCTCTTGTCTGTAAAGAGACCCTTGGTCTTTGAGGTGGCGGATAATCTGCCGATCGGCTTTTTTAACATGAAGCCCCTCAAAATCGGTTACAGGTGCGATGAACTGACCTGCCATATCAACGGGGCACGCCATCGCGGTAACGCCAGCGGCTTTGAAGACACGGAAATCGTCCTCGCCGAATGCGGGTGCTTGATGGACGATGCCAGTCCCTGCTTCTGTTGTGACGTAGTCATCAACCAGTACTTGGAAAGCGCCTAAGTACTCCTGCTCCGCGAAGTAAGGAAACAAGGGCTCGTACCTCAAGCCAGCTAGCGCACTGCCTTTCATTTGCTCGACCGGTATGAGCGTCTTGTCTGTCTCGTAGGCGGATAGTCGAGCCTCTGCCAAAATGATATGCGCGCCTATGGTTTCGTCAAAGACTTTGACGTAATCGATGTCGGGGCCGACACACAAACCGAGATTGGACGGTAGTGTCCAAGGCGTTGTCGTCCAGGCGGCGAGGAAGGTGTCGTCATCATTGACCTTAAACAGCACAGTAACCGCTGGGTCTTGGGTATCCTGGTAATTACTGCCTGCTTCGAAATTAGATAACACGGTGCCGAGCGCGGTGGAAAATGGAACGACTTTCTCGCCACGATAAATCAGTCCCTTGTCCCACAGTTTCTTAACAACCCACCATACGGACTCCATGTACCAGGGTTCCATGGTTTTGTAATCGTTATCAAAGTCGACCCATCGGCCAATACGAGTAATGGTTTTACGCCACTCTTGCGTGTATCGAGAGATAATTGAGCGGCACTCGTCGTTGTAGCCCTTGACGCCAAGTTTTTCGACGGCCTCGCTCGAGGACATTCCAAGCGACTTGTCGATTTCGTGCTCGATGGGGAGTCCATGACAGTCCCAACCAAAGCGCCTTTGGACGTAGCGTCCTTGCATGGTGAAGTAGCGTGGGACGACGTCCTTTAAGATCGACCCTACCAGGTGCCCATGATGGGGCAGACCCGTGGCAAATGGGGGACCATCGTAAAAAATGTAAGGTGCCCCGTCTTTGGTTTGATCAAGACTCTGCTGAAAGATCGCTTCGCGCTCCCAGAACTCGAGGATGTCATGCTCAGACTCGACAAACGAGAAATTGTCATGATCAGGATTGCTCTCGATGGACTTGCTCATGGGGCTCCAATGAGTTCGTGATATGGAGGCGTCAGCGCCTCGATGAAAAGTCGGTGGCTGAAGGGATTTTGATGGGGCGCAAGCATAGCGAGCGGTACCTTGGTGTCAAGCCAGTCAAGGTGCGCGCGTAGGATTTTGCACGCCCGAAACGCTGCCCCGAAGATTGATTTTTTCAAGGACTGCTGCAACTAATGGTTCGATTGGAAAAGGCTGATACCAATTAGGTGCGTTAGGGTGGTGGATCGAGCTAGTGCCGACTAGCTTAAACGACCATTGCTCTTTCTCGGAACGGGCTTTCAGCTCGCGAAGGCGTTCCCAAGCGGGGCCGGAGAAGACGGGGTGCACACAGGCGACGGTGATGTTGTGAGCGCCGCGCTCCAGTAACTCTGAGACGGCCGAAACTACTGACCCTGCAGTGTCGATAATGTCGTCGACCAGCAGGACGTCTCGCCCTTCCACTTCGCCAATCAAGGTCGAGCGTAAAACCGAGTTGGGTTTTGAGTAATCGCGTTCCTTAGACAGGGCGGCAAGGTCAGCGGACAGTTCCTCAGCGTAGAGTCGCGCATTTTCGAGATAGCCCACATCAGGGGAGACGACCACATCCGCCTTGTGCCCCTGCTCTGCCAGCCATGGTGCAAACTGTTTAGTGAGAAAAATGTTCTCAAGGTGAGCCTGCGATGGATTGAACATTCCAGCGATCGAATCATTGTGAATTTCTACGGTGACGACTCGGTCGGCACCGGCGCTTTGTAGCATCCTCGCAAAGAGGCCAGCACTGATTCCTTCTCGAGTCCGACCCTTCCTTTTGTCTTGCCTTGCGCCGGGATAGTAGGGCGTCACCGCTGTGATGTACTGGGCATCGGAGAGCGCCGCTGCCTCAACGGCATGCAACAACATAATGAAACGATCGTAGATGCTTTTGTCGTCTTGTTCTCCGACCATGCTCTGAAAAATATAAACATCGTGCCCTCTGACATTGGCTTCGATCTCAATTTTTCCTT
>CAJXDD010000107.1:0-9113 GCA_913052075.1 uncultured Gammaproteobacteria bacterium | reverse complement strand
TTCGTTAGCTACTCGGAAGGGTTTCACTCAGGTGGATTCTTCGGAGTTAACCAGAATATTCGAGACTTTGAGCGTGATCAGTATGATCCAGAATATGCTGGAAACTGGGAAATCGGATACAAAAGCCAGCTCCTGGACAATCGCATGAGGTTTAATGTGACCTACTTCCGTAATGACTTTGAAGATAAGCAAGAGTCGTTTGTCGCACTTGACCCGGATACGAAGACAGTGGCATCTGTGTTTGATAACGCAGCTAGTGTGATTTATCAGGGGATTGAAGTCGAAGTACAGTACGTCTTTAACGAGTACCTCCGCGGCTTCTTGAATTACGGTCATCTGGATGCGGACTATGATGAATTTGAAACTGACATCAATCCGAATGACGCGGAGACCATCATCGAAGATGCAAGCTTTTTGAATCCTCGAAATGCGCCTGAATTTACGCTTGGCATTGGTGGAACGCTGTCTGTGCCGGTGGGTGACGGTGACTTAGAGACCTTCTTCAAGTACACGCGCATCGCTGAGGTTGATGCAAATCTATTGAACCTGAAACAATCAAAGATCGCAGCGCGCGATGATGTTTCAGTCTCTATTGGGTACTACACTGAGAAATGGTCGTTGGTTGGTTTTGGTAAGAACCTTACGGACGAGCGTTACGAGGTGTTTTTCCCGATCGCAACACTTTTTGCAGCAGGTTCCGTGAACCGGCCAAGGACAGTTGGTGTGGAACTGAGTTATCAGTTCTAAGTTGATCTCAACCCAGCTAGAAAAACCCAGCCTTGGCTGGGTTTTTTTATGAATGTAGCGAAGGGAAAAGTGCTTCTTATTGGTCCAGGCGTGGGACTTAATCGCTATGATCGCTCTGATTTGAATAAGTTGGTGATGAGCCTTGCGATTCGCGATCGACCGGACTGTGCTAGTTTGACCTACGAGTCCCCGATGGCCCATTTCGCGCGCTCGTGAAGAAACGAATAGAGTAAACACAGGAACACTAGTAGTGAGTCACCAAGCAGATATGGTTGGCAACAAAGATGAAGAAGCGACGCTAAGTTCTACTTTTTTTGAGCACTTTGATTCCATGCCCTTTCATCAGTACCTGGGCCTGAAAGTACATGCTGCTGAGAGAGATCAGGTTACGCTGAGACTCCTTCGAAACGAGGAGACACCGACTGGGATAGGAGGAAGTGTTAACGGAGGTGTGTTAGCAACGATGTTAGATATGGCTGCGGTAGCCGCTGTATTCACGGATATACCTGACGGTGTTTTGCCTGCCGGAACTGCGGATCTGCAGATCACCTACTTGAGACAGGCTTCGGGACACTATTTGGATGCAGTGGCAAAGGTGGTCAAGCGAGGACGTCAACTATGCACAATCCAAGTAAGCATTTTGAACCCTGAGGGCGTTCAGTGTTGCGCAGGGAGAGTGCTGTACGCACTTCGGCCTGCCTAGACCTAATCGGCTTTTCTGAGCTAGATGTCCTTTAGGCAAAAATTAAGATCCGGAGAATCGCGTGATGTCACTGTTCGTTACTCGTACTAACCATAGAATCTAAAGAGTCGTGGCTTAGGGCCTGCGGAGATATAACGGAAGCGAAGGAATTATTTGCGGCAGGGCCGGTCGTACAGGGCTTGCCAGTATTGATAGGAAAATCCGTAAGGGAGCTAAAAATGACAGATGACAGGGCTATTCGCGAAACGATTCAGGTTTACTTTGATGCCATGTTTGAATCAGATCCGTCTAAAGTTTTCGATGCATTTCATGAAAGCGCAAAGATAACTGGTTACATTGCCGGTGAGCTTGTGGAGATGAGCGTCTCAGAATTTGCTGCTTTTGTGAGTGCACAACCCTCTGCAAAATCAGCTGGGGAGGCCCCTTTTCTGGAGGTGGTCTCTTTGAGTATCGCAGGCGACACAGCTGTCGCTCTAGTGAGAGATGACTATATCGGAAATCGCTTTCTCGACACACTTTCTTTTCTAAGGAGTGACGGAGAATGGGTTATATACAATAAGCTTTTTCATATCGAGGGTAATACTGCATAGCCATTTTTTAGGCTGTTCGTATGCAGGTTCTTCTAGCTTGCCCGAAACATGGCCGGCTCTACTCGAGTAACTGTTTATTGAGCCGTTGATTTTTGAGTGTAGGGTTCGCACCATAAGCGAAAAATAGCGCATCCGTAGCTACAGTGTGCTCAGAATGTGAGCAATATCGTCTTCGCTGGTGTTCGGGTTCACAATGCAAAAACGTAGGGCTGGTTTCCCCTCAAATCGCGTAGCAACGACAAATCCGTCGCCAGATCTAAGCAGTTTCTCGCTCCAAGTATCATAGTCTGAGGCCGACCAATCGGTTCTCTCAAATACGACAATAGACAAGTTCGGGCCAGCGAGTAGTCGGCAATTTGAGTGGGCATTTATCAGGCGCGCCGCGGCGTGGGTGGTGCTGATAGTTTTCTCAACGGCATCGCTATAGGCTTTCGTACCGTGCGTTGCGAGACTAAACCAAAAGGGCAACCCTCTTGCCCTGCGGGATAAGTGATGCGCAAAGTCTGAAGGATTCCATTCGCCGTCATAGAGCACCTCCAAATATTCACCGTGCTGCCTGTGTGCAGCTCGTGCATGCTCTGGGTTCCTGTATAGAAGTGCGCAGCAATCAAAGGGTGCAAATAACCATTTGTGAGGGTCAACGATGAAGCTATCGGCTTGTTCGATTCCTTGAAAGGATGGCCTGGCGGACGGCGCGGCCAGTGCTGCGCCCCCGTACGCGCCATCGACGTGCATCCACCAGCCATAGGTGCCGCAAACTTCGGCGATCGCGTCGAGGTCATCAATGATACCAAGGTTAGTCGTACCGCTTGTCCCGACGATCGCGAAGATCCGCTCCAGGTCTGCTTTATGGAGTTGTGACACAAATCCGCCGAGGTCCTCGCCTGTTAGCCGGGATCCCCCTGGAACAGAAATTACATCTACGTCCATAACGTAACCTGCCTGCGCGATGGAAGCATGGGCGCCGGCTGATGTCAGGATGGCGCCGCGGCCCTGATGTCCTGTTCTATGTCTGAATTCGCTGCGAGCCGCAACCAAGGCACTGAGATTGCCTGCTGTTCCTCCACTGACAAACACGCCCCCACTCGATTCGGGGAAACCAGCCAGGTCAGCGAGCCAGCGAAGTGCCTCGTTCTCAGCGAAGATGGCGCCAGCGGCCTCCATCCATGAATTGGCGCAAAAACTAGATGCTCCAACTACCAGGTCGAATAAAATGGAAGCCTCGGTAGGCGCAGCTGGGATAAAGGACAGATATCTTGGGTGGTCACCCGAAATACAAGCGGGTGCCAGGACTTCTTCAAAGATCTTTAGCGCGCGCTCTCCGCCAATGCCTTCTGCGGTAATGGTAGGTCCGGCGCGTTCTCTAAGCGTGGCTGCGTCAACAGGACCATCAAGTGGTGGCGGCTCCATTCGAACGCGTTCAAGCGCATATTGAATATTGGCTTGGGCAATAGCCTCAGCCCGCTCGTCAAAGGTATGCATGGGTGGGCGAACTTTTTTGAGAAGTGGTCACAATTATATGAGGTGCCAAGCCCAGAGCGAAGAGAAGAGACCCTTCCTAAGGACTCTGAAGCACCCGAGTTGTTTGAGTTAGAGCACTTCCGGCTCTCAGCGAATTGTAAGATCGGATAGAAACTAATCTGGGTATTCGGGACTAAAGTGCTCCCTTTCACTGCAACTAGACAAGCAGGTATGGCTCGCGTAGCGTCAAAAAGGTTGAGGCATAGACTTGGGGAAGCGTGATGGAGCTGAGCGATAAAGTTGTGGTGATTACAGGGGGCAGTGGTGGAATTGGTCGAGCAATGGCCACCGCTTTTTTGGCGGAGGGAGCCAAAGAGGTGACGATTGCAGACTTAAATCACGAACAGGTGTACGCAGCAGCGACTGAGTTGGGGTGCGAGGCAGCAGCTTGTGACGTAACCGACGAGGCTGCCATTGCACAACTGGTCGATGGCGTCATCAGGCGCTCGGGGCGAATTGACCTTTTTTGTTCTAATGCTGGCGCGGGTGGTGAAGGCGTTCTAACCGATGCCGCTAATGACGTTTGGCAAAAACAGTGGGAGCTGCATGTTATGAGCCACGTCTACGCGGCGAGAGCCGTGCTCCCATCTATGTTAGAGCGCGGTGAAGGTTATCTGCTTAACACAGCTTCTGCGGCAGGGCTTCTCGCAGCATTAGGTTCGGGCCCTTATTCGGTGACCAAAGCCGCCGCTGTTAAGCTTGCTGAGTTCTTATCGATTACCCATGGTGATGAAGGCATTAAAGTCTCGGTGCTTTGCCCTCAAGGTGTGAATACAGCCATGGCGCCAAGGTCGCTTGGCGATGGTCAAACAGACGGGATTATCGAGCCCGAGCAATTGGCTCAAACGGTGGTTGAAACCCTTAGAGAGGAGCGCTTCTATGTGCTGCCACATCCAGAGGTCGAAGAGTATGTGCGTCGTAAGGGCGACAATGTGGATCGCTGGCTATATGGGATGCGACGACTAAGACGCACAGCGCTCGAGGATACCCGATCTTAGACCGAAGCCTTTGATTTTTTTGGTTAGGATGAAGGTGAGTCGGGTTCTGCTGGTAATCCACGCAAAGGACGCGTATTTCGCATCAAGAACAAAGGTAAGTTAATGATGGGCAACAGCCACTCATAGTGCATTGGTGTAATCCGTTGCGCGACGTCCATTAATACAGCGTCTAGGCCAACGAAGATCCTTCTTTTTTTCTTCTTGACGCCAGACAGAATGATCTCTGCGGCTCTGCTCGGATGCATCCCTTTTGCCTTGAACATTTCTGCCATTCGGTCTTTATCAAAATCTGGGCCAAGCCTTGACGCATCATCTTCGTTAAATCTTGAGTTAGCGACGATGTTGGTACCCACGTGACCGGGGTGCACACAGTGGATCTGCACGGAGGAATCTTTAAATTCTTTTGCCAGACTTTCGGTGAAACCGCGAACCCCGAATTTAGTGGCGTGATAGACCGACTGCCCAGCAACAGCGATCATGCCAAAAATGGAGGAGGTATTTACAAGCACGGATTCGGGGCGTTCCTTCAAATAGGGTAGGAACGCGCGTGAGGATTTTACAACGCCATTGAGATTGATGTTCATGACCCAATCCCAATCTGTTTCAGACATGCTTTCAAACGTTGAGCCCACTGTGACGCCGGCATTATTGAAAACGAGATCAACGCTACCATGATGGGTAATTACAGCCTCAGGTAACTGCTCGATTTGGTCCATATCACCCATGTCGACTACATGTGATGACACAGCAACATTGTATTGCTTCACCATTGCGGCGGTGACCGAGAGCGTGTCCTTGTTAACGTCCGTAATCGCAACATTCGCACCTGCCTTGGCTAGCAAAACGGCTAGGTATCGACCCATGCCCGATCCCGCGCCAGTGATAACGGCCGTCTTCCCTGAGAAATTTTTCATCGTTTTTGTCTCCGCTTGACGCAGTAAAAACCATCTTAACCTTCCATGACAAGCCCGAGTCTCGAGTGATTGGACTCACGACGATACCCCTGCATGACCATCGCTGGCGTTGCTCGGCGAAAGCTTTAATCTCTCAGATACAGGGGTAATACAATTCGGTCTTGACGCCTCGCAGTTGACCTAGCGATGATCGATCTGCAGATTGCAAATTGCAGGGCAGCGCCTTAATCGAAGCTGAAATAACTAGGCAGCGTGACGTGTTTGAAGCCTGCGGACTTGAGACTTTCGATTTCAAAAACTGATCGATCGATGTAGACCCCCTAAGCTTTGAGCGACGCCGAACAAGAGAGAACCTATGACATCGATCGCGAACCTGAATCAAGCGGAATACTGGAATGGTGATGCAGGCGCAGCTTGGGTGAAACACCAGGAACGGTTGGATGCCGTATTGGCGCCCTTTACAGAGGCGTCTCTAATGGCGATGGGAAGCATTGAGATGCTGCGAGTATTGGACGTTGGCTGCGGCTGCGGCGAGTCCACTGAGAAGTTGGCGGAGCGCCAAGCGGACGTGACTGGAATTGATATCTCCGAGCCGATGATCGCTCACGCTAACCGGCGAGGCGAAAAAGGGAGAGCGCTTCATTTCGTCTGTGGTGACGCGGCAACCTATCAAGACGACGCAGGTTTCGACAGAATCTATTCTCGCTTTGGCTGTATGTTTTTTGAGAACCCTGTCGCTGCGTTTGCGCATCTCAGACATCTAT
Source organism: uncultured Gammaproteobacteria bacterium (assembly GCA_913052075.1). Classification (GTDB taxonomy): domain Bacteria; phylum Pseudomonadota; class Gammaproteobacteria; order Pseudomonadales; family Azotimanducaceae; genus UBA9926. Next base: position 2,876 of record CAJXDD010000107.1, on the reverse strand, counting down.
TGCGCGGTAAGGGTTCGGCGCATTTGATGTGTTGGCAGTCGCCCCGCCACAATCCTTGGATGGCCATCGCAGGTCGCGCGATTGCCCCCTTTCTGCCCGAACAACCCGCAAGGGATCCGAAAGCTCCAGGTCCTTTTGCTTTCTCGGATCAAGACTACGTCAATGCGATACTTGAGCAAGCGGGATTCACGGAGATCAATTTCGAGTCGCTACAGCGGTCTGTTTGTATGGCGCCGTCTGTTTCGGAGGCGATCGCGTTTCAAATGGACATCGGACCCGCTGCTCGAGCTCTGCGATCGATGGATGAGACAACAAGAGAGAAGGCACTGGGTGCAATTCATGGAGCGCTTTTGCCCTATCAGACAGACGCTGGTGTGGAAATGAGTGGTGCGGTTTGGTTGATCCGAGCCAGCTAGAAGAAAGCAAAGAGCGCTCGCCAAATAAAAGGTAGGGTAAGGAATCTGTGAACGGGCCTAGCAATTTGGAGTCTTTCCAACCTGGGTCAGTAAGTGCTGAGATTGTGCAAGGGCTAACTATTCACCAGTAAGACACCGATAGTAATCACATGGAGTAGCGTCATTATGAAGTTAGAGCAAACCATCGCCATCGTCACAGGTTCCTCTTCAGGAGTTGGTGCGGCCACTGCGAGGCAAATCGCTGCAGCAGGGGGAAAGGTCGTCGTAAATTATGTGAGCAAAGATCAGGCAGCGGAGTTAGTGGCTGAAGAATGCCGCGCTCTCGGCGGAGAGGCGGTTGTGTGTAAAGGTGATGTTAGTGATGACGCTGCCTGCCAGCAATTGGTCCAGACTGCTACCGAGCACTTTGGTGGCTTGAATTGCCTCATCAATAACGCAGGGACTACGAAATTTAATGCTCACGAGCACTTGGCGGGTTTAACCGATGATGACTTTTATCGAATTTATGGGGTGAATGTGGTCGGTCCTTATCAAATGGTCAGGGCAGCAGAGTCCGCACTACGCACTGCCAAAGAGTCCGTCGTAGTCAACGTCGCCTCGATTGCCGGAGTCAGAGGAGTTGGATCCTCAATCGCTTATGCGGCTTCAAAAGGCGCGTTGATCACAATGACGCAGTCGCTTGCTCGTGTCATGGGCCCAGAAGTGCGCGTGAACGCCGTTTGCCCGGGTTTTATTGAGGGGGATTGGCTCGCGGAGGGAATGGGTCAAGAAGTCTATGATCGCTCATTAGCGAGTCTTCGAGAGAGAACGCCTCTTCAAACGGTCTGCACGCCTGAGACCGTGGCAGATTCGATCGTGGGCTTCATCACGGCGCACGGAGTGGTCACTGGCCAGCACCTTGTGCTCGATGGTGGGCATTTACTTATCTGAGCAATTTTCGAAATTGGTAAGTGTTATTGTCCACTTGTCCCTTAAAAGACTAGGGCGGGTGTTTCGATGTTTCAGACACGGGGCGCGATCTCATCAAGGCCCAAGAGCGAGAGACTCTCGCTCCACAGTGCCTCTTGGGTCCCCACATCTAGTGCGATGCTGGCGGCGCTGACCTCATTGCCTTGGTCAAAGTATCTACCATTGACCTTTTCATACTCTGGATAACTAGCGAGCATGATGGAGGTCTCAGCGCCGCGTTCGGCAGATATGAAGGCGAGTCCGATGAGCATTCTGACTATCCAGGGTAAATCTCGAACGATGTCGGTCCGGACGCCGCCAGGGTGCAGCGCGTTGGAGGTAACGGACGTGCCATCAAGGCGTCTTGCTAACGCAAAGGCAAAAAGCACATTGGCCAATTTTGATTGCGCGTAAGCTGTTTGTGCGTTGTATCCGCTAGTGGTTCTGAAACTGGTCGGGTCGATTTGTCCTTTTTTGTGCAGCATTGAGGACACGGTGATCACGCGTGCTGCGGGTGCGGCGAGTAGCTGAGGAAGCAAGCCGAGTGTTAGCTTCATATGCGCCAAGTGGTTCACGCCGATTTGTAATTCGAAACCGTCCTCAGTGGTTTGAGCCTTGGTGGGAAAGCAGCCTGCATTGTTGATCAACACATCAATCTGTTCTCCCTCTTGTTGGACTGCGTCTATGAGCGCCTCGACGCTGGCAAGAGAGCTAAGGTCAACCACGAGATTTCGTGCTGGAGTGACGGCCTCAGCATTGATGGTTTCTAAAGCAGCTTCGGTTTTTTCGCTTGCTCTGCCCGCGATGAATACAGCTGCGCCTTTCGCTGCGAGGTTCTTTGCCGTCACGAGACCGATGCCGCTGTTACCTCCCGTGATAATGACGCGTTGACCGTTTAGCGCACGATGATTGGTGTTATGTTCCATTGGCTGCCTCGATGCGTTGACGATGAGAGGACAATAGCACTATGTTGCAGGTTAATTCGAACCTTGGAGAGTTTTGCTGATGCCCAAGTTGACAAGTGATGAGCAAACTGAGCTGTTAAATTGCCCTGGGGTTCTTATGCGCATTGCGGTGGTCAATGCCGATGGCGCGCCATCGGTTACTCCCATTTGGTTCTTGCATCACGATAGTGCCATCTTGTTTACGCCTCGTCTCAAGTCTGCCTGGTATAGACGCATCCAGGCGGATCCGCGAGTGGCGTTATGCATTGATGAGGACCGTCTGCCCTATCGGAAAGTATTAGTTGAAGGGGTCTCGGAGTTAGTTCACTCGCCAGGAGAAGACGATCAATGGCGAGATCAGTACTTGGCGATGGCGACCAAATACGTCGGTGACCGAGGCGCAGAGCGGTACATAGAAAATACGGTTAACGAACCGCGCGCACTCCTCAAGGTCTCACTCGCTGCGGCGAGGGTGTCCTCTTGGAGAATGCCTGTAGAAGGCGAGCCCGCCATGGGCATTTGGGCGAACCGCTACTACCAGCCCGAGACGCAATTCTGATTCCATATT
>CAJXDD010000106.1:0-9194 GCA_913052075.1 uncultured Gammaproteobacteria bacterium | reverse complement strand
GCAAGCAGCGGCTCTGCCTTTAAGAGCATGCCCGGGCCGCCGCCGTATGGCTTATCATCCACGGTTCGATGCTTGTCGAATGCAAAATCTCGTAGTTGCAGCAACCGAAGCTCGTGCCCCCGCTCCTTAAACGCCCTCGCCGTCACTCCGAAGCTTATCGCGTTTTCGAACATCTCTGGGAAAAGCGTGATGACAGTAACTTTCACTAGTCATACTCATGAAGCCAGTCAACGGTGACCAACCCAGCTTCAATATCAACTTGTTTCACTACTTGATCCCAAACATAGGGGATTAGACGCTCAACTCTAGTGCCATCGCACTCATCCTCAACGAGCAGCACGTCATTCGCGCCCGTTTCCATAAGTTTCCCTACCACTCCGAGCGACTCTCCCAGAAGGTTACGAACGGCTAAACCCTCGAGCTCGTGCCAATAAAACTCATTTTCTTCAAGGGCGGCGAGCTGTTCACTCGCCACAAAAATCTCTGACCCCACGAGGCGGTCAGCATCATTACGGGACTCACAATGTTTGAATCGAGCAACCAGCTTTGAACCCTGCCATCGCCATTCAGCGATCTCGACGGGAATCTGCTCGTTGCGTGAAAGGATAAACCAGGGTTGGTAGCAAAATATCTGTTCGGCTGGGTCGGTGTAGGAAAACACCTTGCTCCAGCCTTTTATTCCGTAGGCACCGTTGACTGTGCCTACCCTTAACTGCTTACTGCTTGGTTTTTTCAACCGAGCGCAAGACTGCTTAAGCAGCAGCCTCCTCGCTAGAAGTGGCTGACGCTTTGCGATATTGCTTAATGAGATGAGCCACACGCTCCGAGGGCTTCGCCCCTTGACGGACCCAATAATCGATTCGATCAAGATCCAATCTCATTCTCTCTTCTGCGCCTCTGGAGATAGGGTTGAAAAACCCAACGCGCTCGACAAAGCGACCGTTTCTGCTGCGCTGACTATCTGCTACCGTCACGTGATAGAAAGGCCGCTTCTTGCTTCCGCCCCTTGCCAGTCGAATCGTTACCATACCTTTTCCTTCAATCCTTCGTTCTGCTGAGTCAGGGCGCTGTTTAGTCTTGAGTTATAAGTTAGTGGACCAGCGACTACGAAAGCACCCTCCAAACTAACGCCCTAGTGTCCGCGATTACCCTAATTTCTCCAGCCTGGCCTCGCTCAAAAAACGCATTTTGCTTGCCTCTTGAACTGCAAGGGGCTTTCTGCGGGCCGCAATTGTAGTGGATCTCATATTCAATCTCAACGCCGACCCTGAGCAGGAATGATAAGCGCTACTCGACCCATTTCTCGGTGTTGAGGCCTATTCTCATAACCAGAGGAGATGACTACAACCCGACTAGAAACGCGGGGCACCCCCCTGCTGCATCATTCCCCCGAGGCCGCGCATCATATTGTTCATTGCGCCCTTGCGACCCATTTTTTTCATCATTTTTTGCATCTGCTTAAACTGCTTCATCAAACGATTCACATCTTGAATCTGCGTCCCGGAACCCAGAGCCACACGTTTTTTTCTAGAACCACTGATCAAATCCGGATATCGCCTTTCTTTGGGCGTCATGGAGTTAATAATTGCTTCAAATTGAGAAAAATTCGTTTGGCTGGCTTTGTCTTTGGCTGCTTGGGAAATTCCGCCCATCCCGGGTAATTTGTCTAGCATGCCACTCAGCCCGCCCATTTGATTCATCTGTTGGATTTGATCCCTGAAGTCCTCGAGGTCAAAGGATTTTCCTTTAGTGATCTTCTTAGCGAGCTTTTCGGCTTTCTTCTTGTCAATTTTCTGCTCAGCTTCCTCAATGAGCGACATTACGTCGCCCATTCCCAAGATCCTTCCAACGATTCGATCCGGATGGAACAGCTCTAACGCATCTACGCCCTCGCCCGTACCAATGAACTTGATGGGTTTGCCTGTGACCTGACGAACCGACAAGGCAGCACCGCCTCGTGCATCTCCATCCGCTTTAGTCAGCACGACGCCTGTTAGATCGAGCGTCTCATTAAACTGTTTCGCAACTTGCGCGGCATCCTGTCCCGTCATTGCATCAACCACAAAAAGCGTCTCAGCGGGACTCAACAAGCCTGACAGTTCACTGATTTCGGCCATCATTTCGATATCAACAGCCAGCCGTCCTGCGGTATCAATGATCAGAACATCCGCAAAATTGGTCTTAGCTGCTTGCAGTGCAGATTTAGCAATGTTCGATGGTTTTGCGCCCTCGTCAGCTTCAAAATAGTCGATAGACAGTGTCTCAGCTAATCGCGCCAACTGTTCCATCGCTGCGGGACGGTAGACATCCGTACTTGCGAGCATGACTTTCTTTTGTTGTTGCCGCGCGAGCCAGCCACCGATTTTTGCCGCGGTGGTGGTCTTACCGACCCCCTGTAATCCCGCCATCAGAATGACCGCAGGCGGCTGAGCATTGAGCGCTAGCCCCTCGCTTTGCCCACCAATGACCTCAACCAATTCATCATGAACAATGCGAACGAAGGCCTGAGACGGGGCAAGTCCAGGGGTCACGGGCATTCCAAGCGCTCGCTCCCGCACTCGCTCCAAAAATGGCAACACTACTTCTAGCGCGACGTCTGCCTCGAGCAACGCGAGGCGTACTTCGCGAAGCGTCGCGGAAATGTTGTCATCACTTAATGTCGCCTTTCCCGTTAGACCCGAGAGTGCGGTAGTTAAGCGATTACTAAGCGACTCAAACATGCCTTACTCCAATCTCTTCACTGCAGACCTCGCTGCACATTGCCCATTGTATCGTTATTACCGTTGCTACCAGCGACGCTTTTCAAGTGATTGCTGATGTCTGTACTGAACGCGCCTCACGAATACTGAAAGGGTCAATCAGCATTTGGCTAGCCTTTTTTCATGCCTGTTATTCAGTCGAATGCTTTCGGAGCAGACCGAGGATGCTAGTATACGAGATATCGGTCAATTAGGAGGGTGTGCAACCTCTCATGCTGAGCCCTTTTCTCTGGTTATCCGTTGGGTCGGTCGCGTTCTATCTTGCGGGCACCTATCTCGCCCTGCGCGCCTTCCAGACGAACAAGCCAACCAACCGAATCATCCGTACCGGCAGCGGCATCGTAGCCGTCATGTTTCACGGGGCCGCTGTCATTGTCGCCATCGACGCAGCTACCAATCTGTCCCTTGGTCTAACCCTCATGCTCGCCTGTGTGGGTTTTGCCATGGCAACCGTTCTTGTACTCAATCAACTTAGGAAAGCCGCGAGCCACCTTGAAGTCTTCGTGTTCCCATTGTCAGCAATGTCACTGGCACTGTTTGGCCTTTTGCCTAACACTGGCCTCGTTAGGCTAGGCCTCCCGACTCCCTTGTTTATTCATATCGTGCTAGCGCTACTGGCATATAGCGTCCTCGCCTTGGCTGCAATACAAGCGCTTTACCTCGCCTCATTTGATCGGCTCGTGAAGGCAGGTAATCGGTTGCCAGCAGGACTTTCGCTCAACACTATCGAGGAGACGCTGTTCGAGTCGATCTGGCTGGGCATGATCGCGCTAACTCTGGGAATAGTCTCAGGATTTTTCTTTATCGAGGGGTATGATGCTCGCGGCATGCTACACCACACGATTATCACCGCCGCTGCGTGGGCGACTTTCGCTGTACTACTTTGGGGTCGCGTCAAAGCTGGCTGGCGAGGGAGCCAAGCCGGGCAATGGACGCTTTTTGGGTTCGCGCTGCTCGCAATTGGCTATTTCGGGAGTAAATTCGTGATTGAGGTACTGGTCTAGCTCACTTGACAGCGCTCTACTCGATCCCGTACAAAATCATGCCCAACTGGAGAAACGCCGTTCTTGGACGATCCGTCGACTAGCCTACTGTCGTGGGCTCTACTCTCGCTTGTCTTTTTATCCGCTTACTTCTCTGGGTCAGAGACGGCAATGATGGCGCTCAACCGCTATCGTATGCGTCACCTGGCCAAAGAAGGGCACAGCGGGGCCAAACGAGCTACAAAACTCTTAGAGCGGCCCGATCGACTGCTAGGCGTCATACTAATCGGCAATAACTTCGTTAACTTCTCAGCGGCATCGATTGCGACGCTCCTGGCGATTCAAATCCTTGGGGAAGAAGGCGTCGCTTGGGCACCGGTCATCTGTACCTTTGTCTTTCTGATTTTCGCCGAAGTCGCACCCAAAACCATTGCGGCGAATTACCCAGAAAAAATTGCTCTGCCGTCATCGCACATTCTTAGCCTATTGTTACTACTGTTGTGGCCGCTCGTTTGGGCCGTGTCTGCGCTTTCAAACACCTTACTTAAAATGCTAGGCATCCAGCACCAGAACGATCAGGGCGATCATTTGAGCCGAGAGGAACTCCGGACCCTGGTTTTTGAGGGAGCGAAAATTGCCTCTCAATCTCAGGACATGATGCTTGGCGTGCTCGACCTTGATGAAGTCACGGTCGACCACATCATGGTGCCAAAAAGCGAAATCATCGGCATCGATCTTGAAGAGCCGCTAGAGGACATCATCAATCAGCTCAGAAACGCGCAACACACCAGACTGCCGGTATTCCGAGAGGACATTGATCACGTGATTGGCATGCTGCACGTTCGAGATGCCATTCGTTTTCTGACCAGTGACGAGCCCAACAAAGCTTCCCTGGTTCAGGAGATCGACGAGGTCTACTTCGTTCCAGAAAACACGGCGCTTCAGCGCCAGATTAGAAACTTTCAGGCACGTAAAGAACGCATCGCACTCGTCGTCGACGAATATGGTGATGTTCAAGGGATCGTCACGCTCGAAGACATTCTTGAAGAAATCGTGGGCGAGTTCACGACCGATCTTGCGTCTGCAAGTTCGGACATTCACCCACAAGAAGATGGCTCCTTCGTGGTCGACGGGGGCGCCACCATCCGAAGCATTAATCGTGCGCTGACGTGGGACTTGCCAGCGGATGGCCCAAAAACCCTCAATGGATTGATGACAGATCGTTTGGAGACGTTTCCAGAGGCCCCTGTCAGTATAGAAATTGATGAATACCGCCTTGAGGTCGTGCGCCTAAAGGACAACATGATCGCGACCGCTAAACTCACTCGACGGGCAGCTACCGAATAGTCTAGCGCCTTACAGCGCGCTTACTTAGAGAATCTCGCTCTGCTCGCCAAATAACTCAGCGCATGGCCTCAATTTCAGTTCTAACGGCTTCAAACGCGGGTGTTAACTGAGGCATTTGAGCTGAGATTTCAGGCATATCATCTGCCTTTCCAGCCTTTTCGAGCGCCAAACACAAATCAGCGAGGGGGTGCGCTCCTATTGTCCGCGCCGAGGATTTCAACTTGTGCGCGTGTCGACCGACTGCCTCGGAATCTCCCCACTGCGCCGCCTCCTCAAGTTGCTGCACGATTTCAGACGAAACGTCGACAAATTCAACGAGAATCGACAGCAGCATATCGTCATCGTCAAAAAGCGCCCTAATTTCATCGAGCTTCAATGCTTCCACCGGCTCACTATTAACCGAGGATGAAGAGTCCGTTACTTCTTTCGCCTCGAGCGCCGTAGTCGCCTCAGGCGCCTTAATCGGCTCTTTTTCCTCTTGCGAAGTAGCCCGGCCCGCCGCTATCTGACTGGGCGACGCGGCAGGGCTTGCACCACCCAATGCTGAATCGTGCGCTGGGGCAGCCTCCTCTTTGTCGACCGGCTCTCTATTCACGGCTTTAGGCAAGTATTCCGCCAAGGCCTCCTGAAGCGCTTGTATTTCTAGCGGTTTCACCAGGTAGTCATCCATCCCCGCTGCCGCGCAATCTTCGCGCGCATCCTTCATGGCATTCGCGGTAATCGCGATGATGGGTAAGTGATCGGTGCCACCTTCCTCGCCCTGCCGAATCTGCCTTGCCAATTCGTATCCATCCATGTTCGGCATGTCACAGTCGGTCAGAAGCAGCGCAACTCCCCCTTGGCGGTATCGATCTAGCGCTTCAACGCCATCATTTACCATTTCACAAGCAAGTCCGAGCGCATTGATCTGTCGGCGTATGACTTGTTGGTTGATGACGTTATCCTCTGCTACCAGGATCAATTGGCCAATTCCGGAGGCCTCGCTCGCTGACAATGGCACGATCTCGGACACCTCATGCGACATGCTCCCCATCGCACTTCGGTCAAAATCAATCGCATGTAACCGCGCCACTGCTGCCGCAAAATCTTGCCAGTGGATAGGGCCAGTGCTCAGCTCGTGGATCGATGCTGAAACTTCCTTCGTTCGCCGTCTCTGATCACTCGTCAGTAAAATAAAGGGCGGATCGAGATCGAATTGACGTCGAATTTGAGTGATGATCGCCTCTTGTTGCATTTGATTGAGCTCGCTAGACAATGCGATTACCAACCGCCGCCCTTGCAGCGATTGGATCACCGCCGCAAGCTCTTCCGTGCTTTTCGCCATGGCAACCGTAGCGCCATGCCATTTCATCATGAGATCAATAGACTCAAATACGGCAGCCGAGCTGCCAACAAAAATCAGACCTATGTCGTCGAAGTTAATCACCGGCCGATAACTCGGCGCTTTCTCTGCGTACTCAAACCAAAGATCGAAGTAAAAAGTCGAGCCTTCCCCAATCTGACTCTTGACGCCAATGCTGCCACCCATGGTTTCTACAAGTCTTCGACATATCGACAGCCCGAGCCCGGTTCCACCGTAGACGCGAGCCGTCGATTTCTCCGCTTGGGCGAAGTCCTCAAAGAGTTGCGACTGAGCCTCGAGACTAATACCGATCCCGCTGTCGATGACTGAAAACATGACATGCGCGCCGCGATCTTGATCGCTCTCTAGGAGCTCTAAACGAACGACGATTTCTGTTGCTTCGTCCGAAAACTTGATGGCGTTGCCCACAAGATTAGTCAGGATCTGGCGAACTCTTAGATTATCTACAAGCAGGTTCACTGGGAGTGCAGCATCGCCCTGCACGATCAGCGATTGATCATTCTTAGCAGTGTTTGGAGCCACTACGGCGAGCGCTTGCTCGGCTAACACGACAGGATCTGTGACCGTTCGTTCCAGGTCAATTTTCCCTGCCTCGATTTTTGAAATATCGAGAATGTCATTGAGCAATGCGAGCAAGGAGAGGCCAGATTCCCGAATCGTATTCAGCATTTCACGCTGATCGTCATCGAGCTTCGTTCGCCGCAACAAGTCAACCATGCCAACCACCCCGTTCATGGGCGTGCGGATTTCATGGCTCATGCTGGCAAGAAAATTACTCTTTGAATTGGCAGCACTTTGGGCTGCAAGCGCGACCTCTCGGAGATCAGTCGTTTCCACTAGCGTGACAACCTTCAGCCTTTCTGGAATAGAGCTTAGCGACAATCGTATCGCCCGATCACTGCCTAAAGAGATGTCTTGAGTGCCAAACCCTGCTTGGGAGGCGACGGCAAACCATTCAGATAATGACATGTGGCCGGTATCTCCTAGCAGCTCGAGCGATCCACTCGTGTCGATCGCCTGAATAAGTGCTTCAAATTGCAAATCACCCGTCAGGAGTTTGGCATGCTCGGGCAAGAGCTGCCTTGCGTGACGATTGACTAACGTGATCTGCCCCGACTCTCCAATGGCGATCAGTCCCTCAGAGAAATGCTCGCTCACGAGCCTCGCAGATTGCTCCCTAGCAACAAGACTAGTCACGATCTTAGACACGAGGTTCGTTGGCGCAGAGGAAAACTCTAGTGCAGGAGAGGACATCGCATCAAAGACCTCCCACTGATCGGCCAGGAACTCAAGCGTGATACACCTCAGTCAACGTTCGTAATCAATTTCCACCGGGTGCAGCGCAAGATAGGTCGCGAAACTTCCATCCGCGTTTCTGACTCGCATCATGCACTCTGAGACGTTGCCCTCCTGCTCAAAAATGTTTTTTTGTTGGGTTTCTGTATTCTCAAGGGAAACTTCAGAGGACGATTCATCCATCAAAAAGACAATCGGCCGGCCAACCACCTCTTCAGAGGTATAACCGAGCTGGGCAGTGAATGCCGCGTTCACCCGCTCGATAACGTAATCTCGGTGGATAAGTTGCGGCGTTGGATATCTTTCAAACGCCTGATAAAAAATCGTTTGCTCACCTAAGCCTTCACCGACTTGAGCGACAAGTGGATCGGTCCGATTAGACGCGAACTGCAGCTCGTTTTTGCGTATTCGTTTAACAAGCAGCAAGAGAAGCGCCAACACACCTACCAGCAATAGTAGTAGCACCAGCAATAGAGACGGGATCATTGCATTGTCCATAAGGCTCTCCGGTGCACGCGCGGGTCGCGAAACTGACGTTTCATTTGAACAACGGCGGGGATTTCAGTCAATCCAGATACCTATCAAAGGTTGACCGGATCAACGCATCGATTGGCAACTTGACCAACCTTTTTGAGTGCGGTGGGGGCCTCTTCCCTGCCCCAAGCAATCAGTTTTACTCGCGCAGTCCTGATGCAGCGCAGCTGTCAATGTCGCGTTGGCTCAGCGCTGACGCCACTTTCTGTTCAACGCTGCAATGATCGAATGGAAGGCCGCTGTCGTGGTGTTGGGACTTATCCCAACCCCGAAATGCTTGATACTTTCTCCATCATTGACGGCAATGATGCTGATGGCTTTCGCATTACTGCCCTCGTTGAGCGCGTATTCCTGATAATCCACCACGTTCAGCGGTTCGTTGATCGATTGCGAGAGCGCTGAAACGAAAGCGTCGATGGGACCCGACCCCTCACCCGCAATACTGATTTCACTCTCGGCAATCTTGATCACAGCCTGACACGTCTCTTTCTCAGCACTCGAGCTTTTCACATCGTAGCTCAGAAGCTGATAGGGTCCCTCAACTTCCACCAGCTCAGAAACAAAGGTTGACCAGATCACATCTGCCGTCAGTTCTCCTCCATCGGCCTCAGAGACTTGCTGGATGATCGGCGACAATTCAAGGAGAAGTTCCCTCGGCAAATGCACTCCGAAGTAATTTTCAAGCACAAACGCGACCCCGCCTTTGCCTGATTGGCTATTAACCCGGACCGTTTCCCGATATGAGCCTCCGACATCAGCCGGGTCTATGGGCAGGTACGGTACTTCCCATGCCCCGTCAGAGCCCGATTCAACGTAAGCCATTCCTTTACGGATGGCATCCTGATGCGAACCGGAAAACGCCGTGAAGACCAAGTCTCCAGCGTAAGGTTGGCGAACATGAATCGGAATTTT
>CAJXDD010000105.1:0-9383 GCA_913052075.1 uncultured Gammaproteobacteria bacterium | reverse complement strand
GGTTCAGCTGATTGAGACCCGATTACTCGTGCGCCGTGAGGCGGGTTGGCAGGCGTTACCTTACCGCTGGCGAGCTGATCAGACCGATGCGGAATTGCTTCTAGCAGGTGACCTGTTGCTAGCAGAGATGGAGTTCGAGGATCAGTCCGAAGAATCGTTCGCTTATTTGGTGCCTAATCAGAATCAGTGCGCTGGGTGTCACGTGCTCGATCAATCCACAAAAGCCATAGAGCCCATTGGTCCACATCAAAAACACTTGCAGCAAGTCGCTGGCCCCAATCAGCTGGACGAGTGGTCAAACAGGGAGCTAGTCGAGACAGAGCATTTGAGAGCAGACCTAGTGTGGACTCAGATCGATTATCGGGATGAGAGCAACACACTGAATGATCGCGCGCGTAGTTACTTAGATATTAACTGCGGACATTGTCACAGCGCCACTGGTCCTGCTGATACCTCAGGGCTTTATTTGAATGGTGAAACGCTAGACCGAGTTCGGTTGGGGTGGTGCAAAGCCCCCATCGCAGCAGGGCAGGGGACGGGTGGGCACCAATATGGGATTGTACCCGGGAATCCTGAGCGTTCTATTTTGTATTACCGCATGCAGAGCAGGGATCCGGGCGCGATGATGCCAGAGCTGGGTCGAAATTTATTGGATGAGGCGGGTAGCGCGCTTGTTGCAAAGTGGATCGGTGACATGGAATCGACTCCATGCCACGGCGATGAGCTCCCAGCAGTTGGAAGTCAAGTGGGAGCATCCGATTTAGCGAGCATTGACCATCGCGCATACGAATTAATCAGCACTCGGGGGGAATGATGATTACGATATTAGACGGCGGCATGGGTGGAGAGATCCAAAAACACCTCGATGGTGCGAACCATGGTTTGTGGTCCGCAAAGGCGCTGGTTGAGGCGCCAGATTTAGTTCGGAGCGTTCATCAAGCCTACGTTGATGCGGGTGCGCGGATGATCATTACGAATACTTACTCAACGATCCCTTCTTATATGGGTAAAGAGGGTCTCGCCGACCAATACCTCAATTATTGCAAGCTCGCAGGAGAGATTGCCAGAGAAGTGGCCAACGGACCCGACGAGGTACTGGTCGCTGGCGGTCTGCCACCCTTATCCGAGAGCTATCGGCCTGATTTAGTCCCCCCGGCGGATGAGGCTTTGCCGATCTACGAGGCAATGGTGAAAACGTTAAATCCCTTTGTTGATCTCTACATGTGCGAGACCATGTCAACGGCCGACGAGGCATACAACGCAGCGAGTGCAGCCAAACGCTGCGGTGAGGGACGGCCCGTCTATGTCGCATGGACGCTATCAGAGGAGCCCGGCGTTGGGCTGCGCAGCCTCGAGTCGGTTACGGCTGCATTCGAGCGAGTGTCGTCGCTGTCGCTGGATGGATATCTCTTTAATTGCACTACGCCCGAGGCAGTATTGCCTGCCTTGAAGGAACTGCGCGCGCTAACGGACAAACCCCTTGGCTGCTACGTGAATCGAATTGCAGAAGTCCCCGAGGCGTGGACCCTGGATAACGAGCACCAAACGCACAGGCGCACAGATCTAACACAAGACTACTACGTTCAATTGAGTCTCGCCGCGATCGAAGCGGGCGCCAACATTGTCGGCGGGTGTTGCGGTATTGGTCCAGAGGACATTGCCGCGCTGAATCGAGCAGTGCAAGGCGAGGCTTGATAAGCTGAAGTCTAGCCTCAGTGACGGCCCACTCGACGCCGCTCTTGTTTTAGCGTTGCGTCAGTTCGTGTAAGAAAGAAAAGGCGGGATAAACGTCGTTAATCTAGAAACAGCGCGACAAACCCGCTAATTATGGAGTTTATACGTTATGAGTGATGACCCATTTGGTTTTGATACCCGGCAGTTGCACGCAGGGCAAAAGCCTGATTCGGCGACCGGCGCACGCGCCACACCCATTTATCAATCAGCGTCCTTTGTTTTTGAGTCTGCGGAAGACGCAGTAGGCCTCTTTAACATCGAGCGGGCAGGGCATGTTTATTCTCGCTTATCAAATCCAACCAATGCCGTACTCGAAGAGCGCATTGCGGTCTTGGACCAAGGAGTTGGCGCCATAGCAGTAGCGAGCGGGCAAGCAGCGCTTCATCTTGCGATTTCAACGCTGATGGGCGCGGGTGATCATATTGTTGCCTCACAAAGTTTGTACGGCGGCAGTCATAATTTGTTGGCGTATACACTGCCACGATTTGGCATCACCACGACGTTCGTTGACCCCCGGGACCCCAGTGCCTTTAAGCGAGTCATTCGTCCTGAGACGAAACTCGTGTTTGGCGAAGTGGTGGGTAATCCAGGCATGGAAGTATTAGATATCCCCGCGATTGCCGAGATCGCCCATGGATCCGGCGTGCCGCTCATGGTGGATGCAACCTTTGTAACGCCCTATTTGTGCCAACCCGTGGCGCTTGGCGCCGATTTGGTGATGCATTCCGCGACCAAGTTCCTCTCTGGCCATGGCGTTGTTATTGGTGGATTGCTGGTAGATGGAGGCGTCTTTGACTGGCAGGCATCGGGCCGCTTCCCAACATTGAGTGAGACCTATGAAGGGTTTCACGGTCTGAATTTCGCTGAAGAATTTGGCCCAGCAGCAATGATTACTCGAGCAAGAAAAGAGGGCCTCCGGGATTTTGGTGCTTGTATGGCCCCGATGACTGCTTTCCTCATTCTCCAGGGCGTTGAGACGCTATCGCTCCGTATGGAGAAACATATGGATAACACCAGGCAAATGATCCAGTTCTTGTCTGAGCAACCCAACGTCAAGAAGATCTATCACCCAGGATTTGAAGGCCATCCTGACCATGCGCTTGCCCAAAAACTTTTGCCCAGAGGGGCTGGCGCAGTCATGAGTTTCGAGATTGAAGGAGGCCGTGCGGCTGGCGTGAAACTGATTGAAACGCTGCAGCTCTTCTCGCATTTAGCCAATGTGGGTGATGCGAAAAGTCTGGTGATTCACCCAGCGAGCACCACCCATCATCGTATGGACGACACGGCGCTTGCCGCGGCAGGTATTTCTGAGGGGCTTATTCGATTGTCCATTGGACTCGAGGATGCCGGTGATCTGATTCGAGATATGAAGAGCGGGCTTCGCGCCGCAGCTAAGGAGGCCAGTGCCTGATGCGTCTTGAAATCAATGGTAGTCCTGTCTTTGTTGGCACGGGCAGCACGCCCATCCAATCTGACCGCTCGACCATCGTGTTCCTGCACGGTGCGGGAATGGATCACTCGGTGTGGCTGATGCCGGCTCGATATTTTGCTCGCCACGGTTTTAATGTTGTCGCCCCGGACTTTCCGCAACACGGTCAGAGCCAGGGGGATGCGCTCGAGCGCGTGGAAGCGATGGCCGAGTGGGTGGTGACCCTGCTGGATTCGCTTGTGCTTTATAAAGTGGCCTGCGTTGGACATAGCATGGGCTCGCTGGTGGCCCTTGAGATGGCTGGCCGGTGGCCCGAGCGAGTCGCTCAACTAGCACTGCTTGGAACGTCTGCACCGATGCCGGTAAGCGATGTTCTGCTCAACGCAGCCGAGGCCGATGACCACCAGGCCATGCAAATGGCGAATCAATGGAGCCACAGCAGTGGTGGCTTGCTAGGGGGGCACGAGGTACCCGGCATGACACTTTATCGCGGCGCTCTGCGGTTATTGCATCGAACGCCCAAAGGGGTGTACCACAAGGATTTGTTTGCCTGCAATGCGTACGAGAATGGGGAGTCCGCTACCGCTAGTATTATCGCCCCAAGCCTTGTGCTCATGGGTCAGGAAGACAAAATGACGGCGCCTCGCGCTAGCCAAAAAGTGGTCGATCGCCTGAATGACGCTGAGGTCGTGAGGTTGCCAAAAGCGGGCCACTCTATGTTGAGCGAAGCGCCCAATCAGGTGCTAAACGCATTATCGAAGTTTCTGTTACCTGCTAAGTAAGGTGAGCTCACCTGTCTGAGGGGTTGAGCGGTTTCGCGCTGGGGTATTGAGCAATCGGTGCGTCGGAAGTCTCTGCGCTTCGCCAGAACCCAAGAAGGGTAGTGAATGAACTCGCCTGGGTTAGAGCGCAGAGGTCTGCCTGCGTAATGCGCAGCATTTTATCCAATTTTACCGTTTGACGTTATCATCGGCCCTTCAGAAAGCTTCTACGCAAAGTCTATGAGAACGCGTCCACGAAAGAGCGTTTTCGAAAAAGCAGGTGAGAGAGCGTCAAGAAAGAACACCTATAGATCGGTGTTGACGAAGCGCCGACAAAAGGTTGATCAATACGCCAAAAAAACTTGATAGATAGGCGAGCCCAATGAAAGAGGCGCAGAATTAGCTTGCCCGCAGGTGCGACTTCAACGTTCTTCCGACCGCGATGATCAGGATCACATAAATCAGCAGGAGCGGCACGCTGGCAACTAGCGTTGCAGTTTGCAAGGCTTTCAGACTGCCGAAGTAGAGCAGGCTGGCGGGAAGTGTGCCAAGGGCAAGTGCCCAAAACACTCGGTGCCATCGTTCTGGATGTTGGCCAGGTCGCAATTGATCGGTGGCGCCAGCAGCCAGCGTATAAGCGGCTGAGTCATACGTGGTCGCGGTGAAGATAGTGCCAATCACAACAACAAAAACCAACCAGAAACTGCTGCCAGGTAGATAGGTGAGTGCATGACTTAATGCGTAAGAAGGGCTAAACGATTGAGTCTCTGCAACCACCTGCATCTGACTGGTTAGTTCGAGGTTCAGGGTGAAATTGCCCAAAATCATAAAGAAGAGGGCGCAGCCGAGACTTCCCCACACCAGCATGCCACCAATCAGCTCTCTCACGGTTCTGCCTTCAGAAATCTTGCACACGAACATGCCAACAAAAGGCCCCAGCGCTAGCCACCAGGCCCAATAGAACACAGTCCAATTCTCGACGAATTGATCGTTCTGTAACGGATCGGTCCAAGTCAGCATTTGAATGAAATGCTGTGCGCCATGGCCGATTGCAGCGAGGCTCATCTCTGCAATAAATTGGGTGGGACCGAGGACGAGCACAAACGCGAGAAGGATGAGCGCGAGGGAACTGTTGATATTGCTGAGTTGCTTGATACCCCCGTCCAGGCCTCTGTAGACTGAAATAGAAATCAACACCGTTATAACAGCTATCAGCGCGAGTTGAGTCGTGAAGTCATCAGGAATCCCCGCTAGCCTTGTCAGTGCGGACGTGGCAACCGCTGTGCCAAAGCCGAGCCCGGTCGCCGCTGAGCCAAGGAGTCCGACGATAAACAGAAGATCAATAAACCGTCTGACGGGAGCAGTCTGAAACGGCCCAAGGCCGGGGCTGCATGCGGCACTTAAGCGCAGCGAAGGTGAAGGGCTCAAGTAGTACGCACAACTGATCGCGAGGGTGGGCAAGCAGTAGAGCGCCCAACCCACGGGACCCCAATGGAACATGCCGTAGGTTGCGGCCCAAAGGGTCGCCTCACTTGATTCTGGGGTAGCGGAAAAGGGCGGCGCTAGGTAGTAGAACACCCACTCGCTTGCCCCCCAATAGATAACCGAGCCACCGATGCCGCAGCAGAACAGCATGGATATCCAGCTGAACTGACTGTAGCGCACCTTACTGTTGCCCAGTCGGATGTGACCCCAGGGTCCAAACGCGGCATAGAGTAAAAACCCCAGAATGGTCGTCGCAAGCGCCACGTAAATCACGCCGAGTTCTTGGGTAATGAGCCCAAATGCTAGATTGATCGCTGATTCGCTGACTTCAGGGAAGGCGACGATAGGAAGGACCACGGCGCCAAGTAGTGCGGCGCCAAGGCTAAAAATAAACCAGTCTACCTTTGGTTGCTGGTGCTGTTGATCGCTCAAGCGGATGACCAATGTCTATATCAGACGACCACGATAGCACAGTCGCAGCGGTGAGTTCGGGCTTGCTGGGTAAGCGTTCAATCAATCGCCACCTTCCTTGCGATCGCAGCCGCTAAACCTTAAGAAGTTCCGTCGATCCTAAGATTCAATGCCAGGGTTCCGAGCATAATGCCGGGTTGATGGACAAACGTATTGTCTTCCCCATAGCGAATGCCCGGTAGGCGATCGAGCAGGATGTCCCATGCGAGTTGTTGCTCGAGTCTCGAAATACCTGCGCCAGGGCAAACTCTAGGGCCGGCCGAAAATACCAGATGGCGCGTCAGTGCTTTGCGCTCAAGGTTTAGCTCAAAGGGGTTCGCCCACTCGTCCGGATCGACGTTTGCGGCGCCAAAACGGAGATGCAGTAGCGAGCCTTTGGGAACGGTGACCCCCTGAAATACCTCGTCTTGGATGGTGGTTCGCGTGCTGAGCCCTTGGGTTGGCGAGCGAAGCCGCATGGCCTCTTCAACAAAGGGTCGAATCTTCGGGCGATCTTCGCGTAGCTCCTCCCAAAGCCCCGGGTGCTCGCAAATCAGCTGCGCCTGCTCCTCTAACGCGTATTGCGTGGTTTCAAGGCCGCCAATGATCATGGCGTACACAACGCCATTCACCTCAAGGTCGGTGAGCTTTCGGCCAAGGGCTTGATATTCCACCTGGGTGAGCCAGCTGATCATGTCTTCACCTGGGTCAGCTTTTCGCTGTTGGACCTGATCGTCGACATAGGCTTTAAATGCCTCCAGTTTGTCGAACTGGGCGTCCATTTCTTCCTTAGAGAGGATATTCCGGTGCCCCTTGCCATAGACAAAGGCCGCGACCTGAGCATTCCCCCATTCTGCGAGCCGGGGGATATCGGTCTCTGGAAACCCCAGCATGTTGGCCATCACCATCTGAGGTAAGGGGCGCGCGAAGGATTGGATAAAGTCGATTTCGCTCGCGTCTTCGAAGCGATCGATCAAGCGATTCGCGCAATCCTTGATCATTTCAGTATGGCGGGCCGCACCCGGGCCAACCCAAGGGTCGGTTAGTTCCTGCCGATGGCTGCGATAAAGGGCGTGATTAGGCCTCAAGGTCATCATCGACCGCAGCATGGCGTTGACATGAGGCACCGTGTTGCCGCTTTTTTCCGCTGCCTGAATCTGAACGATGGCCTCGTGGAGGCGCGGGGGGAAACGCTCCGGGTCCTTCACCACGCGCGCAATATCCTCGTATTTGGTCAGGATGTAGCCATCTTGCTCCTCAGTCTGACCCTCACCCTCAAGGCGTACGACCGGGCATTCTGCGTGGAGGATCGAGTAGGCCTCATACCAATGCTCTTGTGCGCCCTCGGCGAATAGGTCGACATCCGCGAGCGACATGGGGCACGCCTGCGAGCTAAGCGCATGATTCGGTGTTTTCGAAGGTTGGGTCGGATCTGACATCTTGGTTACCTTGAAACTTATCTTCCCACATTAGTCAAATACGACGACCTTCGCTATACCCAAACTCCGCCTGATGGGCACGTGAGAAACGTCTCATGAGATTGCAGTTCTGCCTGCAAGTGCTTGATTAACCTATAGGAATCGGGGTCAGTTCATGACAAAATGTAGAAAGGTTACGAACTCCACCAGGATTTGATATTGAACAGCTCAGCCCGGCCGAGCAGGGGACACTCTGATAACGTGGGCTCGAGCTCGAGCAATGAAGCATTATCACTGAGGCGAGCAGAAGGCATTAAACGTCGGCTAGTCCAGAGTACACCATTGATCCCGAGAAAATTGACATCATGGCTTATGGCGAGAGCAGGCCGGTATTCGGAGACTGGGGCGGCGTCGAGAAATCGCCGAGCTGTGATATCGATTTTGGGCAAAGAGAACGCGAGCCAAGTAGAGTGATTTCGTAGGTTTGGCTGACTAGGTAGTGCAGAAGCGCATTTGTATGCGTAGCTAATGAGAGCAAGCGACCATTTAAAGCAAGCGGCGGGGGGTGCACCTTTTTGGGTGAAGGTCGGTGGTAAGTAGTGTGCGTAGAGTTGGTGAGGCATAGACAAAAAGTAAAACAATATGATTAAAAAAATCCTGATTGGAATCGCTGTGCTTTATGTGCTGGTCGTTGTGGGGTTTGAGTCGATGCTCGGTTACACCCAGCCCGAGAATCAAGGCACGCTGGTAATCACAACCTTTGATGACGGGGAACCTCACGATCGAGTCGTGTCTAGAATCCATATTGATGATGAGCTCTACGTGGCGGTTAACCACTGGCCGAGACTGTGGTACTGGCAACTCCTTGATGAACCGGTGGTGCGGATTCGCTACGGCGACACTGATGATCTCTTCAGAGCAGTACCCGTCGAAGGGGATCAAGCGATTCAGCGTGTCGATGATGCCAGACCGCTGAGTCTTCAGTTCAGAATCTTGACGGGCTTTCCTCCGCGTCACTTTGTGCAACTGGTAAAGGTTTAAGGCAATTCCCACAATGCTAGTCACCGCTCACCCCACAGTTCATCCTTTGCGCTGGCTATTCAGCGTTGATCTCCGAAGTCTCGCGCTTGTTCGTGTACTGATCGGCGCGATCCTGCTCTTTGATCTCATGATTCGGGGTGCGGACTTTGTGACTTGGCTCACAGACGACGGTGTGCTGCCGAGAGCCACCGTTATGGAGCGCATGGATGACTATCGATGGTCGCTCTACAACATCAGTGGGCACTGGCTCTGGGTGCTAGCGATTCAATGCATCGCGGCTCTCGCGGCGCTGGCACTGGTGCTAGGGTACCGCACTCGCTGGGCGGTGGTGATTAGCCTTGTGATGCTCATTTCGCTCCATAACCGCGCACCACTCGTACTCCAAGGTGGGGATAACCTGTTATTGCTTGTGCTTTTTTGGATGTGCTTTTTGCCAATAGGGCAGCGGTACTCCATTGACGCAGCGCTGGTAGACCCTCGTCAGCCAGCATCGAAGCCGGTTCCCAATGCCCACTTATCGGTGGCGACGGTCGCGATTCTCTTGCAGGCCATGGCGGTCTATTTTTTCTCTGCTTTTTTGAAGAGTGGGGATGAGTGGTACCCAGATGGAACAGCGATTTATTACGCGCTGCACCTGGACGAGCTCAACACTTGGATCGCACAACTTTGGAAGGATGAGCTCTGGCTGTCTCGTCCTTTGACGCTGTACGTATGGTGGCTCGAACTCATTGGTCCGCTGCTTATGTTCTCGCCGGTATTTCGGCTACCGCTGCGTCTCGCCATGATGGCAGCCTTTATATCTCTGGAAGTTGGTTTCATTTTCAATTTACACATTGGGCTATTCCCGCTGGTCTCTATTACCTCCATCTTGCTGTTCACTCCGTCTGAGGTGTGGGATTGGTTCGAGAAGCGCTTCTTCGATCATCGAGGGCAGGGCCTCACGCTTTACTATGATCAGGGTTGCGAGTTTTGCCTCAAAATGTGCGTGCTGCTTCGGACTTTCTTATTGCTGAAGCGAGCCGAGATTGTGCCTGCTCAGAGAGATGCTGATATAGCTGCCATCCT
>CAJXDD010000104.1:0-9391 GCA_913052075.1 uncultured Gammaproteobacteria bacterium | reverse complement strand
AGATGCTTGTCTATGCCAAGGTTCGATTCGATCGCATCCGCAATGACTTGGTCTTTGTTTACTAAGTAACTGATCCGACGAAACCCCACGCCAAGGGGTAGCAGCGCCTTATAAGCGCGTGCGACTCGCTTCTCATCATCGACCAATAGAGGGAACGGAAGATCATATTTTTCCCTAAAGGCCCGATGTGACGCTGCTGATTGGGGGCTAATGCCAACGACTCTCGCCCCTCCCGCAACTAAATCCTCGTGCATATCACGTATGCCACAGGCTTGTTTAGTTCATCCCGGTGTGTCGTCTTTAGGATAGAAATACAGCACGATGGGGCCAGACAGTAGCGATTCCGAGAGGGTGAAGGTCTGACCGCTGTCGTCCACTAATGAAAACTCTGGAGCGCGTTCCCCAATCCGTAACACTTTTTGCTCCTCACCGGAAAACCTTAAGTGTAGCGTTTGTTACACGCGGACACACCATAGCGGGAAACTACTCCTTAACTCCTCTTCCCAGCGCAGCCTGTTCGCGCGAGTTGCTTTTATAAGATAATTAGAGAAGGAGGATCTTATGGACACACTCGAAGTCATGCGGACCACATTCGCCGCGCGAGACTATACGGACAGGCCGCTGGATGACGCGACGTTACACCGCATCCTTGATCATGCCCGATTCGCGCCAAGTGGGGGGAACCGCCAAGGTTGGCACGTCATCGTGCTTAAAGATCGCCAGGTCCGAAAGCAATTAGCGAACCTGATGGCGCCCACCATCAAGCAATATAAAGCGCAAGCGGTTAAAGGGGAGACGCCTTTTTCCAGTGTGCATCCAAGCAGTGTGACGCTAGAAGAGATCGCGGCAATGCCGCCCGATATGCCCTTTTCAACCAAACTCGAGGATGCACCTGCAGCACTCTTAATTACCGTTGACCTCGCTAAGGTCACGGCATTTGATCAAGCGCTGGATCGAGTCGCGGTGGTGCCAGGCGCATCTATCTATCCTTTCGCCTGGAACATCATCCTGGCCGCTCGAAATGAAGGCTTTGGCGGCGTTTTGACCACCTTTCTCGCAAATCACGAGGAAGAGGTAAAGTCCATGCTAGGGATCCCCGCGCATCATGCCGTTGCCTGCGTTATCGGTTTAGGAGAACCCATCAAGCAACTCACCAAGCTAAGAAGACGACCGGTTTCAGATTTCACCAGCACCGACCACTGGGAGGGCGATCCGCTCAATGGCTAATCAACCGACCCCTGTACCCGACCCTGATCCGACGCCTAGCCCCAAAATGACGGTCATGGCGTTTTATCAATTTCAGCGGTTTAGTGACCTCCCGCTTCTAAAAGCCAAGCTACTCAATGCCCTTCAGCAATTTGAGATGAAGGGGACCATCTTGGTCGCCCATGAGGGCATCAATGGCACCATCGCGGGTCCCTCACACTGTGCCGAGCAAATGCTAGCGATGCTTCATACCATCCCTGGATTAGGCGATCTAACCCCAAAACGGTCCTACTGCGACGAGTACCCTTTCCTTCGATCTAAAGTCAAAATCAAACAAGAAATTGTGACTATGGGGCAGCCTGATCTGGACCCCAACCAGCCTGGGGAATATGTCAGCCCAGAGGATTGGAATGCGCTCATATCAGACCCTGACGTGGTGCTTGTGGACACTCGTAACGATTATGAGGTTAACATCGGAACCTTTACGGGCGCGATTAACCCCAACACGAATCGCTTCAGGGATTTCCCTGCATTCGTTGAAGAAAACCTCGATCCCGCCCAGCATAAAAAAGTCGCGATGTTTTGCACCGGAGGCATTCGCTGCGAGAAATCCACAGCGTATCTTAAGTCCAAGGGGTTCGAATCTGTGTACCACCTTCAAGGCGGCATCCTGCAATACTTAGAGGACGTCAAGCCTGAGGATTCCCTTTGGCAAGGCGATTGCTTCGTGTTCGATGAGCGCGTAGCCGTTGATCATACGCTCGAACCAGCCGGCTACATACAATGCCACGCTTGCCGACGGCCACTCACTAGTGAGGACACCAGCCACCCGGACTATGTCCGAGGGGAGTCCTGTCATCACTGTTTTGCCGAAAAATCAGCAGCGGATAAAGCGCGTTTCAGGGAACGCCAACGTCAAATCGATTTGGCGAGAGCGCGTGGTGAGGACCACCTGGGAGACGGCGCTAAAGCAACCCATGCAGAACGCCGCTTGGCAAAACGATCAGCGCCCTCATCGACGCCCACCAAATCCTGATCTAGGCCGAGGCCGCAGTCTGATAGTGCGATCTTGCCTTCAGCATTGCGAAATACTCACCGAGCCGATTGAGCGAAGGATCAGAGATCCCCACTCGCTCAGCGAGCGTCAATGAGTACCCCATCATAATATCGGCTGCAGAAAATCCACTGGGCAGGAGATAGTTACCTTCGCTCAATCGATCATTGACGACACGCATGAAATTAAGCGCTCGCGCTCGCCCATCATCGGCAACAGCCGGGATGCGATCTTCCGGGGCCCTCACATGTGTATGTTGGGCAACATCCCCGATAGGTCTTGCCAGGGTTGCCTCGGCGAACCAGCACCACTGCCGGTATATGGCGTCTTCGTGACTACCCGGCAAGGGTCTGAGTCGCCCTTCTCCATACCGGTCGAGGATATAGTCGACCATCGCCCCTGACTCGAACATCACCAAGCCCTCATCTTGCATCGCGGGTACCTTGCCCGACGGGCTTTTTGCACGCCACTCGTCCGAGGCCCTAAATTCAGCGGTAAACGGCACGGTTTCAATCGTCAGTGGCAAATCCAGCTCGTGACAGAGCCAGATCACGCGCATCGATCGGGTTCCAGCCGCATGGTAAATGGTCAGCATAGTCGCCCTCCTCTCTCAGTAGGCACGTTGCAACGCTTTGCAACTCTTGTAAAGTCGGGGAATGGCTCTTGTTGCTGAAGAACTTGCAGAACTGGCACGTTTACCGGACTCAGCGCTTCCGCTCGAGCGCATGGCAGCGCTCATTTCAGCGGAGCATCAAGGCAAAGTTCGGGCAGAAGACATTAGTGACGCATTCAACCAGCTTGCTGAAGAATTTCTGGGCACTCATCCAAACCCAGCCGACCCCGCAACGCTCACAAGATTTATTCATGAGGTTGCCGGTTTCCGAGGCAATACTGACGATTATTACGATCCAGCGAACAGTTACATCGATCGGGTTCTATCATCCAAGCGGGGTATTCCGATATCGCTAGCGCTGGTTCACCTTTGCCTCGCTGAGCGCATTGGCCTTGAAGCCTGGGGCATTAACTTCCCGGGCCATGTCCTCGTTGGCTATCAAGGCCTAGATCAGGCTTACGTTGATCCCTTTTCCGGTCGATACCTCAGCGTCTCGGACTGCGAGACGCTATTCAAACAAAACCTTGGGCCAAGGCAGGCGTTTAATGATCATTATCTTAGAGCGGCATCACCCAGGGCCTTCCTGTTGCGGCTCATTGAAAATCTCAAACAGGTCCATTGGCGACTGCGGGAGTGGTCCGTAGTCGAGCGTTGCCTGATCCAACAAAGCACCTTAACCCCGGAGGTGCGCGACTGGTTGTTGCAACGCGGCATCGTCCGAGAGATGCGAGGCGATCTTGCGGCCGCGAGTCAGTTCTACCAAGAAGTGATTGAAACCGCGACAGAGGCGACCCTCAAGGAGACAGCTATTAAACGGCTCACCGCAATGGGCGCTTCAAAATCGACGCTGCACTAGCCCCACGGAAGTTGTCTAGATTACAGGCCCTTAATTAGCTAGGACGTTTCGAGAAGCGTCAGCGCGGCCTCCGCCCGCCTGGCAACGCCATCTTTTTGGCGATCCAAGTCAACCTCTCGAGAATCGCCCATGGCGCCGACTAGGTATCGTTTGTATACCCCCTGACCGATCGCTGCTAAGCGCCAATGTTGAAATGCACGGTAATAGTTAATGTCACTCAAATCGCGCCCTGTACGGTTCGCATAGATATCACACAGCGACTCTCTTGATCCAAACCCACCGGCAGCAGTGGGTGATTGGTCACCCTCACCCGGTACTTCTACCTCATCCGCTGACACCCAGTTGTTTAATAGGTAGCCCACATCTGCAAGCGGATCACCCAATGTGCAAAGCTCCCAGTCCAAAATAGCTAGTACACGAGGACCATCGACAATCATATTCCCGAGCCGGAAATCACCGTGGACAATGCTAGCCCCGATTTGATCCGGCATACGCTCGGACAGGAGGGATTGACATGCCTCCATCGCCGGAATTTCGTGCGTTTTTGAGGCCACCCATTGCTTTGACCATCGATTCAACTGGCGAGCAAGATACGCCTCTTTCCGACCCAAATCGCCAAGGCCAACCGCATCGATATCCACTGCGTGCAAGTCGCACAAAATGTTGATGACATGTTCGCCTAATGCGGGGCGATCGCTGTCTTGGATGGCTACGCTGAAGGTTGAGTCGTTTAATACCACGCCGTGGATAAAGTCCATCACATAGAAGCTTGCGCCATTCACCTCAGGATCACTGCAGAGCCCATACGTTTTTGGTACCGGCACACTCGATGATTCCAGCGCCGATATAATCTTGTGCTCTCGCCCCATGTCATGTGCGCTTTCAAGCACATGGCCAAGTGGTGGACGCCGAAGCACGACTCGCCTTCCGGAATTATCTATACAAGCGAACGTCAGGTTCGAGTGACCTCCCGTGATCAACTCATACTGATAGGGCGCCTCGAACCCAGGAACATTAGCCTCAAGCCACGCGCCAACCTTGCTGTCATCGATGCCTTCCATTCGTTACTCCCCGCTACCAGAAATGAATCAACCTGCTGACGCCGCCTCCCGCTAGCGTCATTCGCTTGTCCTATTAGTCAGCGCAAGCGCATCTCGATATGATCTCCCCCTAACCAGAAGGAACCGCTTGCCATGCTATGTAGGACCATGCGCTGTCACGCGCTCTCTGATGATATCGAAGTCCTTCAGATGGATGAAGTCGAGCTGAGAGACCCTGAGCCTCATGAAGTTCAAGTAGAGATCAAGGCCTGCGCAGTTAACTTCCCCGATATTCTCATGATCCAAGGCGGTTACCAGTTCAAGCCTGAGCTTCCTTTCGCCCCTGGCGGAGAATTTTCAGGAGTAGTCACTAAAGCAGGACAGCTTGCCGATGATTTTCAGCCCGGTGATCGAGTAGTTGTTGGCAACCGAGTTGGTGGATTTGCCGAATATATCAACGTTGACGCCGCGTCGGTGCGGCCCATTCCTGATGGGGTGACCTTTGCAAAAGCCGCGGGTTACGCCACTGCTTATTTGACCGCCTACGTCGCGCTAGCAGTTCGAGGCCAGTTGCAGTCAGGAGAGACGCTACTCGTTCATGGCGCGGCCGGCGGCGTGGGCATGGCGGCTGTTGACCTCGGGAAACAGATGGGGGCCACCGTGATCGCAACGGCCGGTAGCGATGAAAAGCTAGCGCGTGTTCAAGCGCGCGGTGCGGATCACATCATCAATTACAGCCTTGGGAATGGCGAACTCGGCGGTTTCCGAGAAACGGTTAAAGCACTCACAGACGGACGCGGCGCTGACGTCATCTACGACCCTGTAGGCGGCAGCGTGTTCGATGAGTCGATGCGGTGCATCAACTGGGGGGGACGAATTTTGACCATCGGCTTTACCAGCGGCGTGTGGCCGAAGGCAGCCGTCAATCACATTCTAATCAAACAAATCTCTGTGATTGGTGTCCGAGCAGGCGAAATTGGGCGTCGGGATCCCGCGCTCGGCGAGCGATGCAGGCAGGCGGTTTACGATTTACTCAAAGATGGGCAAATCGACCCCTACGTTTGCGCACACTTTCCGCTACCTGAGAGCGTTGACGCTTTGGCCATGCTTCGAGACCGCAAAGTCGTGGGCAAAGCGGTCGTGACCATGAATGGTTACGACCCCGAACGCGATTAGTCATTGGAAGCCACGACACCGTCGTTAAGCCACTCCTCTATTTCGGGCTCGGTGTGTCCGAGCTCCCTTAATATAGCGAGCGTGTGCTCGCCCAGCTGGGGAGGATCCCTTGGGACGCGCTTTTTCTGCCTTCCCAACTGAATAGGATTAGCCACCGTCCACTCGTAGTCTGGATCACTTGAATCCGTCCGCACGATAATCTCGTTCTCAATGAGCTGAGCGTCCCGAACCACATCGCGGATACGCTCAACCAGGCTGAAACTGAGCGCTTCGGACTCCAATCGAGCACAAAGCTCGTCACTCGTTAACGCACCGCACGCCTCAGCGAAGGACTGTCTCAGTTCCGCTCGCGCGGACATTAGGCCCTTCATTGTCTCGAAACGCGGATCACTCAACCACTCCGGATGACCGAGCGCCCGCGCTATTTTGGGAAACTCTTTGACGGGTGTTGTCGAGACCAGCACGATCAACCGATCGTCCCTCGTACGATAGACCGACGAGAAAGGAGATTGATAGCCCTTCTCATCGAGTATTTGGCCCAGATCAAATCCAGAGATTGCGCCCTGCAAGTGCATGCCATTGGCAAATGCGCCGTTCGCAATCAGCGAGGTTTCAACCCGATCGCCTTCTCCCGTTTTTTCTCGCTGGTAAAGCGCGGTTACGATTCCCGCGTAGAGCGCCATCGCCGAGGCATGGTCGCCCACGCCCCCAACGGGAAATACCGGCAGCTCTTCACGGGGCTTTAAAAGGTCCAAGATCCCCGACGCCGCCCACCATGCCGTGGTGTCATAACCGCGCTTGTCTCGATCCGGCCCCACCGATCCGAATCCGGTGAACTGCGCATAAATAAGTCTTGGATTAATGCCTCGGAGTGTCTGCTCATCAGCGCCGTACCGCAGACTTTGCTCTTCTCTAAAATTGCTGACAAAAACATCTGCTCGGGCCACTAGTTCATGGAGCAATTGCTTTCCCTGGTCCTGATTCAAGTCGAGCACCACCGCCTCTTTGTGACGAGACGTCAGGGACCAATTGAAATCATGTCGATGACGACCGTGCAATAACCGATACCCATCGCCTTGAGGCGGCTCAATTTTAATCACCCGTGCACCAAAATCCGCCATGATGGTCGCTGCACCTGGTCCTGCCAAAAACGAGGCCGCGTCAATCACCAGCAGGTCTTCAAACATGTGTTTCATCGTCGTTGCATCCCCCTACCAGAACCCCTATCTTAGCCTCAGTTTTAATTGGTAGGGGACACCATGCAGGCGATGTACGACTCACTCAAAGCCGTTTGGCAAGAATTAACCAGTGAAGGCGGCGCCTTTGAAATCGAGGAGATCACGGTTAGGGGTGCACCCATGCGAACCTTTAAAGCCGCTCCTAATCACCTAGGTGACATTTGGTCGAGCACAGCCATTCATGATGATCGACCCTACCTTGTCTTCAATGATGAGGTGATCTCCTATACCGGCGCGCACGACATGGTTCGTGGACTTCGCTGCTGGTTCGAGAAAGTGGGCCTAGCACCGGGTGATCGAGTTGCGATCGCCATGCGGAATTTCCCTGAATATATGCCTTGTTACTGGGCGACCACGTCGGGCGGCCTCACCGTAGTTGGCATGAACGCTTGGTGGGTCGAAGACGAGATGGACTACGCGCTAAAGGATTCCTCTCCAAAAGTTTTAATCTGCGACGAAGAGCGTCTGCATCGCTTCGATAAGATCCGCGCCGATTTCCCAGACCTAAAAGTACTCACCGTACGCTGCGATGGGCAGCCTCAAGACACGCGGCTTGAAACAGCACTAGAAACGATGGGCACGCCCTCACCTGTCACGATTGATCCAGATGACGATGCGTGTATTTTCTATACATCGGGAACAACGGGTCGACCCAAAGGTGCCCAGCAAACTCATCGAGGATGCGTTCACAACATTATGAACATGGCTTTCTGGGGCCAGTGCCTTGCTCACACCAATCATCGAGTTCATGGGCTTCCGCTACCTGACCCTGAGACTGCCCCCCCAGCCGCAGCGCTCATCACGACGCCACTCTTTCACGTCACCGCCAACAACTGTGTTGCTCAAGGCACCACCATGAACGGAGGCAAGCTCGTCCACATGTATAAATGGGACGCGGGTGATGCGCTTCAACTTATCGAGCGCGAGCGGATTACGAGCATGTCTGGCGTACCGGTGATGAGCCGGGAGTTAATCAGTCACCATGATTTTTCGTCACGAGACACGTCCTCACTGATGTCATTGGGCGGTGGCGGCGCACAACTTCAACCCGATTTAGTCAGCAAGATTGATGCGTCGGTTGCCACAGCCAGACCCGGCACGGGCTACGGCATGACAGAAACTTGCGGCATTATCACCTCAATCGGTGGTGACTTTTTTGTTGATCGGCCCGAGAGCTGCGGTCCAGCGATGCCCTCGTTTGAGGCGCAAATCGTTAATGCCGATGGCGAGGCGGTCACCGAGGGCACGGGTGAATTGTGGGTTCGCGGCGCCCCGGTCATCAAAGGTTATCTCAACCGACCCGAGGCGACGGCTGAGACCATCACAGATGGATGGCTGCATACGGGGGATGTCGCCAGAATCGATGAAGACGGATTCATTTACATCGTGGATCGCGTGAAAGATATGGTTCTACGTGGCGGAGAGAACGTGTACTGCTCTGAAGTAGAGACGGTACTTTTCCAGATAGAAGCCATTGCCGAATGCAGCGTGTTCGGGGTTCCTGATGATCGACTGGGCGAGGAAGTCGGAGCGGCCATTTATCTTCACCCTGGCGCTTCAGAGACCGCGGAATCGATCAGATCGTTTGCTGGGACACTGATGGCAAAGCACAAGATTCCACGCTACATCTGGTTGCTTGACAGCCCGCTGCCCAGAAATGCCAACGGCAAGTTTTTGAAACGCGAATTGCGGGAAATCCTCGCGCCAGCGGATGCCGAGTAAACCGGTGCAATGGGCTTCGCTCTGCTAAGTGAAAAGCATTGACTGAGGCTTATCTTTGAGCGATTCGCTAGTGGCATTAAATTTTGGAAGCTTTGCATTAGCGGTTAGGCGTACATCCCCTAGATTGGTATCGCTATTCGAGCGGTTTCACATTGGGCTCGACTAGCCGTCCGCTCTGGGCAACTTAAAGTTATCCCAAGTAATCTGCTTATTCGGGGTGAAGACAATCCAACGAGCGGTCTCGCCGCGAGCCGTCGCGCGATTAGGAGTTGCGACAGCTGCTTTAGGCTCTCCATGCCCCCCTGCATATTTCAATCCCATTTGCTCGCGGACGATGTCCATGCCTGGCTCGGCTTGTTCTTCTGCAGAAGTTTCCAGCACCCGGGCTCTCCCTTGAAACATAGCAGCTTGCAGCTCTGGGAACCGCTCATTGCGATCGACAATAATGCTACACACCGGGTTGCGACGAACATTGACCACTTTCTG
>CAJXDD010000103.1:0-9405 GCA_913052075.1 uncultured Gammaproteobacteria bacterium | reverse complement strand
CCGACTCAAGCAGGCCGGCCGCCTGCTCATTGGAGAGATGGCCGAGTGGACCACTGACTCTTGCCTTTAAAGCTCTTGGATATGGACCTCGAGCAAGCATATCTGGGTCATAGTTGCACTCGAGCACCAGCCCGTCACACGCATGGTAGGCATTCGCCACATGAGGCGTAATGTGACCGATATCTGTAAGTACTCCTACTCTCGAATTACCTTCACTGAACACGTATTGGCAGGGCTCCTTGGCATCATGAGGCACGGTAACGGGATGAATCTCCATACCGGCAACCACAAATGGCTCTTCAAGCGTGATTTTGCGCACGTCCAGACCTCCTTCAAACCGCTTGAGGTCGAATGTGCCTGTGGTCATGTACAAAGGTAGATGAAATTTACGCGCGAATTGCGCTGCTCCATGGATGTGATCACCATGCTCGTGGGTGATCAATATTGCTTCGATGTCCCAAGGGGAGATTGACCGAGTGGCCATACGCCGGAGTGTTTCTTTAATCCCGAAGCCGAGATCGACCAGAACAACACCGTCTGTCCCCTCCACAAAGGTTCCGTTACCTTTGCTCCCGCTGCCTAGTGACGCAATTCGCACCGGTTAGATCGAGTATTCCTTGATCACTTTGAGCAAGCGCTCTGCGATCAGGCCGTTGGCCAGTTCTCCTTGCTGAAACACAGTTACCAGCACCTCACCTTGGTAATCTTCGAGCTGGACTTCATAACTGTCTCTCGCGTCCTGTGCTTTTTTGCCACCACCCATCAGGCGTCGGAAGAACCCGGGTTCCTTCCGGCTGTATGGGATGTAATGCACGTAATACCGTTGTGAGGAACGATCAATATCGTTCACAGTCACTCCCGCATTTTCTAACGCACTACCTACCGTTGACCAAGCGCGATTGAAGTCTAGTTGATAGCGAAGTTCGGGTTTTAATCGATCAGGGATTAGCCGCGTTCGACCCTCTACCAAATTCGAGGCCATCATGCTCATGGTGCCCTGATTGATGTTTTCACCAAGATAGTAGGCCAGGCTTCGAAGAACTTCTGTTTCCATCTCGGAATCGTCCGATGCCTCTGGCCAAGCCATCCCCTCAAGCCTGAATGGCGCTGATGCTGATACTTGGCGTTGCTGCAAATAAACTTCGCTACTGCCTTGGCGAACACCGGGCTCTAAACGCAGTTTAAATTGATGGAGGTTTACATCACGAGTGTTCCGATAGACGCTCGAATCTCTGATGCTTTGGAATGCTGCCTCAGCGTCACCTCCCCGAGCAGAGAGCCAGCGACTGACAAGCTCCCCTGTGCTTGGGTCTGCACTTTCAACATCCAGATTGCTGGCCTCCCAAAACTGAATAATCTTGGGCCAAACGACAGCCGGGGGAATATCGAGGAAAACCCATTGATCGCCGTCTAATCGCTTAATGACGATCTGATCCACTCCATAACGTGTGCTGAGCGGCTCAGGCGGCCGAAGCTCAAATTTAGTGCCAGCGAGACCACGAGGATCCTCGATCTCAGGGATAGGCATAAGATCAACGAACTGAGGGCGATCTAAACCCTCAGGGATCTCAATTTGCTGAGTTCTGCCCTCCTCGAGTCTACCGAGTCGTTCTTCATTTCCGAAAAAAGTACAACTCGAGATGAACCAAGCAGCTAGTACACCGATTACGATTCGCATTACGTCAATACTCCCGCCTGATGCATCGCAGCGATGACCTCGTTATGATGCAGCTCAGACAAACCTGTCAACGGTAGCCGAATCCCCGAAGGAATTCTATCCATATAGGACAGCGCCCACTTGACTGGAATGGGATTCGACTCCAGGAATAGTGTTTGATGAAGGCCACTGAGCTTGGCGTCTAAAGAGCGGGCAAGTGTGGCTTCTCCCTTGACGGCGGCGTTTGCCATTTTCGCCATCGTCTTTGGCGCTACGTTCGCAGTCACACTGATGGTTCCTTGCGCCCCATCCAGCATCAAATCGCAACTTGTCTCATCGTCACCTGAGTAGATCGCGACCGTTTCACCACACAGTTGCCTAATATCCCTAGCCCGCTCCAATGATCCAGTGGCCTCTTTTATTGCCACGACCTGGGGAAGCACAGCAAGACGCGCAACCGTTTCTGGTAGCAAATCGCAAGCCGTTCTACCTGGAACGTTATAGAGCACTTGTGGCAGGTCAACCGCGTCCGCTATCGCAGAGTAATGAGCCACTAGTCCCTCTTGTGTTGGTTTGTTGTAATAGGGAGTCACAAGCAAGCAAGCATCTGCACCCGACACCTTAGCAAAGGCTGTGAACTCAATAGCCTCCGCCGTCGAATTAGCACCCGTGCCTGCAATTACAGTCATTCGACCTTTCGTTTTTTCAACGACGAAACGAATAATCTCACAATTCTCTTCAGGGCTAACGGTCGGCGACTCTCCCGTCGTACCAACAGGAACAATTCCCACTGTTCCGGAAGACACATGCCACTCAACTAACGCCTCAAGGCTCTCCCAATCAATCTCGCCCGAGGCGAACATAGGAGTTACCAGCGCAACAATACTGCCTTGGGTCATCAATCGAGTCTCTCCCGGAAAAGCCCGGCATGATACCGCCAGCACTGCGAGCCCACAATCACATCAGGTTGTTTCTGCCGACGAAGAGGCCCCTAATCTGGGCCAAGCCTCAATCATGGCTTTGATAAAAATGGCCAGCGGTATCGCGAAGAAAACGCCCGCGACACCAAACCATGCACCAAAGACTAAAACCGCGACAATGATGGCTAGCGGATGAATGTCATTGGCCTCAGAGAATAGAAGGGGCACCAAAAGCATGCCATCCAGCACTTGTATCAATATGTAGCCGGCCATCAAGCTCCAAAAGGACCCACCAAGGCCGAATTGCATTAATGCGATGACGAGGACTGGCACGGTGACAACCGCGATTCCCAAATAAGGAATGATGACCGACAACCCGACTAGGAAAGCCAACAGCGCGGCGTAATTTAAGTCAAACACCGAGAACAAAATGTACGTGGCAATTCCCGCTAGGGTCAGCTCAACAAATTTGCCTCGCACATAATTCTCTAACTGTTTATTCATCTCCTCGCCAATGCCCTGCAAAAACGGTCTATCCTCAGGGAGAAAACTCGTCAGATACTCGAGAATTCTGTCTTTGTCGCTCAACATGAAATACACGAGTATCGGCACGATCACGGTGTAGGCAACGATCTCCATAAAGACCGGCAAGTTTGCAAAAGACGTGGTCACGATCCATTGGCCGATATTGGCCGCCTCGGTATTGAGTACATCAATCCAGGTCTGTACCTGCTTTTGCGATATCAACCAATCGTAGTTTTTGGCCCACTGGGCCGCCATTTCCTGCCCAGACAAGGCCAAATTAGGCAAATCTTGGTAAAGACGAGTTAGCTGCCGCCAAATACGAGGGAAGAGAAAAACGAGAAACCCAATAAACGCGCCCAAAAATAAAACGAAAGTGGCATTGACAGATAACCATCGTGGAGCACCCAGTTGCTCAAGTCGTTGGACCAGGCCTTGCAACACATAAGTAAACACAAGCGCGATTAAAATCGGTACTGCGATAGATCCAAGCAGATAGAGCCCAGCAGCTACGATCACGATTAGCAGGAGAAGCACCAGTGCTTCAGCATTAGCAAAGTATCGATTCAACCACGTTGCAATAATCTGCTTCATCTCACTGCTCCAAAAGAATACCAACACCTGCTGGACTAGTCTTACACGCCGGCGCGTCTTTAGCGTCTAATGCGATGCCTTCTTAATCCAATGAGTGTATGTCGAGCCATCGTCAGTTTGACCGAGTAGCTGATTTCCGCTCTGGGTGGCGAATACCTGAAAGTCTCTGACAGACCCTTGATCAGTGGAGATGACTTCCAAGATCTGGCCTCCATTCATTCGGTTGAGCGCCTGCTTCGCCTTTAGCAGCGGCATCGGGCAGTTTAACCCTTTGGTATCCAGCAGCGTATCAACACTCCCATCAAACCCTTCGGATCCTGTCATATCGCCTCTTGTCTCTGGCATCATCTCACCTCCTGAATAGACCAACGCACTGCAAAAGCCGGCACTCGATGGCCATCTCTACGACCAAACCAATGGCCGCCCTGGACCTTTGACTCGTAAACGCTTCACAACCTATCCAACCCTTACTAGCTCGTGACCCGCTTCCTGACCTGTAGATTATATCAACCCAAGAGCGGATACACGTTGGACACTACGCTCAACGCCTGCCACCATTTGAATATGGCCCGTTCTCCACTTCTTTCGATTCTGATACCCGTCGTCCTTGTCTGGCTGATGGTTTTACCCTATGCCAGCCAATCTGCGGTACTTGATGACCTCAATCTCCCAGAACTGGGAGCAGGTGGCGGAGCCCCCACATCGCTCAATCAAGAACACGCATTGGGGCAACGTTTTCTTAGAGCCGTTCGCGCGCAAACACCGAACTTTGATGATCCGCTCTTAAATGACTATCTCGAACATCAAATCTACCGCCTCGCCTCTTACAGTGATCTAGAGGACTTTAGGCTATACATCGTCATGATCAACAACCCGACGATTAATGCTTTTGCCGCTCCTGGAGGAATTCTCGGGATTCATCACGGTTTATTTCTCACCGCAACCTCGGTTCACGAATTCTCGGCGATCTTAGCCCATGAACTTGCTCACCTGAGCCAACGACACTTTGCCAGAGGCCTTGAGGACTCGCGCAAAGCCGGCGTCATCAGCATTGCCGGACTACTTGCCGGCGCCATCATTGCCGCCTATGGCGGCGGCGAGGCTGGCATTGCAGCAATGACCACAAGCCAAGGGCTCATGCAGGCACAGCGTCTAAGCTATAGTCGCACTCGCGAGTCTGAAGCCGACAGAGTGGGTATTAACACACTGACTCGAGCAGGCCTTGATCCGCGCGCAATGGCCTATATGTTTGAGCACTTAGACCGCGCAACACGGACCGACGGGGACCAAATCCCTGAATTCTTACGCACGCATCCAGTCACTAGGAACCGAATTACAGACGCGTACAACCAAACCGAGAGTATTACCAAACGGCAATGGCCGCTCGACTTAGAATTTCAAATGATGCGCGCAAGAGCCATTGCGCTCTCCACAAGCAATCCGCGTGAGTCGACGCCTTTACTGACCAGCCGACAAGGCACAGACGATGTCCTTAATATAGCGACCGATTATTTAAGCGTTCTGTTAATGACTGCTGCAGGTGATCTCGACAAAGCGCGCGCGCTGCTTAGCCGGCTCAGAGCGGATATGCCCCTTAACATCCCGCTTCACCTTGCCGAAGTGGACCTGTACTTAAGGGCGAAACAGCTTGATTCAGCGAATGCCTTGATCGACGAGGCGCTTTTGATCAATCCCGGCAATTATCCACTCATGATAAAGAAAGCAGATATTATGATTGCCATGGATCGACCTGAAATCGCAAGCCAGTTACTAACGGAGGCGACCGAAGCCAAACCGTTTAATGACGCAGCGTGGTATCAACTGGCAGAGGCAAGAGGGCTCTCTGGCGACATCATCGGCGTCCATCAGGCTAGAGCCGAGTACTTCTTGCTCAACGGAGATTTAGAGCGAGCCGAGAAACAATTGTCCTATGCACAACCCCTTGCTCGTCAGAATTTTCAGTTGAGCGAGCGGATCCGCAATCGCCTCGATGAAATCAGAGATCTGATTGACCAGGTATCTCGGTAGAGAGACCCCTTGATTAATCATCGAGCATTGAAAGAAAGCATGCGCTCCAAGGGAATGAGTGCCTTCCTCGAAATATCCGCTGGCACCATGATCTCTTGATGTTGCTCGCGTAGTACTTTTGCGAGTGCATCAAGTTCATTCATCGCCATCCAGGGACAATTCGCACAACTTTTACACTCAGCGCCATGCCCCGCCGTTGGCGCAGCCATAAAAGTCTTCCCTGGTGCAGCTTGGCGCATCTTGTAGAAGATGCCCTGATCAGTTGCCACAATGAATTGATCACAGGAAGCATCCATGGCTGCTTTGATCAGTTGGGAGGTAGACCCAACCACGTCTGCCTGATCAACGACCCCCTTAGGCGATTCCGGGTGTACCAACACCATCGCATCAGGATGAACCGCTTTCATATCACGTAGTCCCTGGGCTTTGAATTCGTCATGCACGATACAGGCACCATCCCAGAGGATCATATCGGCGCCGGTCTTTTCTTGAATATAGGCGCCCAGGTGCTTGTCTGGCGCCCACAGAATCGATTCACCCTGGTCCATCAAGTGTTCGACCACATCTAGCGCGATACTAGATGTCACCACCCAATCTGCTCTGGCTTTTACTTCTGCCGACGTATTGGCATATACCACCACGGTTCGGTCTGGATGCGCATCACAAAACGCAGAAAAAGCGCTTGGTTCGCAGCCGATATCAAGCGAACACGTTGCCTCAAGTGTCGGCATCAACACCCGCTTTGAAGGACTTAGAATTTTCGCGGTCTCGCCCATAAAACGCACACCAGCAACCACGATAGTCTCAGCCGCTACCGAAGCCCCAAATCTCGCCATCTCCAAAGAATCTGCAACGCACCCGCCAGTCTCTTCAGCGAGGGATTGCACGGCTTCATCCGTGTAGTAGTGTGCGACCAGAACTGCGTTAAGGCGGGTCAGCGCCTGCTTGATTTCCTCGCGAAGCTGCTCCGTTTCTACAGCAGAGCCCTCGGCGCTACTGACCAATAAGTCCCGCTCTAATTCACGCTCTGCCATTGTCCACACTCACTTTTGTTGGGCCAGATGAGGAGCCCTCAGCCTGTTCAAGAGCCCTCAGCCTGTTCAAGAGCCCTCGGCTAATCAACAAGCCTTGAACTGATTAAAGAGCCTTCAGCTGATTAAAGAGCCCTCAGCCAGAAAGAACTCCTTAACTGAACAGAAAGCTCTCAGCTTCAATACGCCAACCAGACAGAACCTACTTTTCTTTCAGTTATGTCTGAAACCCCTCACCGGGTCTATGTTATTGGCTCAGCGTTTAGACCACAATGTGTGCTGTGAGCATCTTGTTTCTAATTCATGACCTACCGGAGGACTCCCAGTCCAATCTCTGGTTATTCACCCAAGCGGCGATCACGGCAAACATTCAAGTCGCCTGGGGTGTCATCGACTCGCTTGAACTATCAGGTCGGGAGGTTCTTGTAAGAGGCAGTATGTTAACAAACAGCTCCTCATTAACGAGTTACGAGCCCTCGCGCCATCTTTCGTTATCAGATTTCGAAACCATTTGGGTATTATCGCTCGGACACCGGTCGACCTTTTTGGACAAGATCCAACTCCTCCATCTGTTACCCCAATCTAAGCTCATCAACAACTGCGATGCACTGCTCCACCTGAATAGCAAATACGCGCTGGCATTGCTGCCTGAATCTATCAATCAGCCATCTCGCATTGCCTCATCTGACCCAGCCAGCATCAAGTATGCCCTCGATCGTTCGAGCACTTGGATATTCAAACCCCCTGCTGAGAGTCATGGGAGAAGCGTTTACAAAATCCAGCCAGATGATCCCAACGCGAACGCAATCATCGAGCACGAGATGCCATCGATGGGCCACACTTTTCGGCTCCTTGAGTCATGGCTCCCTAATATCGAGCACGGCGAAAAACGTGTATTGATGGCAGATGGCTCAATCATTGGTTGTTATGAACGGCAAGGAAAGCTAGACCATCGTACCAATCTCGCCGCAGGCGCAACGCCCTCGATCACACTCCTCAGCACTGATGAGCGAACCCTTTGCGATGAAGTTGCCGCCTACAGTCTAAAGGGGGGCGCTCGTTTTATCGGAATAGACTTGCTTTACCCCTATGTCGTTGAAATCAACGTCGTCAACCCAGGAGGCCTCGGCACGTTGCTCGCACTTGGCGAACCTCTTAGCGGGACCACAGTTCTCGACGCGCTTGGCCTGATCAGTCCTTGAGTTT
Organism: uncultured Gammaproteobacteria bacterium; assembly: GCA_913052075.1. Lineage (GTDB taxonomy): Bacteria > Pseudomonadota > Gammaproteobacteria > Pseudomonadales > Azotimanducaceae > UBA9926. Next base: position 1,447 of record CAJXDD010000103.1, on the reverse strand, counting down.
TGGCATCGAACCGGTATGATTCGCGTTCTCGGGGCCGTTAGCTCAGCTGGTAGAGCAGTTGGCTTTTAACCAATTGGTCGCTGGTTCGAATCCAGCACGGCCCACCATTTTCTCGTTCACCCCTTCGCCCCTTCTTTTTTCTCGCATTCGGCGAGAAGCTGGTTAACGTTAGCCAAACAGCTGGCCTACGCCACCCAATAACAGCACAAAGCCTAGCCCCCAGACAGACACTGCGATTACATCCCAGAGCAAGTAGCGAGGCCAGCTGAGCCCTGCCATACCCAATAAAAGTGGCACAACACTTCGAATCATCGTGAGAAACCGCCCGCCGACCGCAGCGAATGGGCCGAACCTCCGAATGAACCTCTCGGCGCGATCCAATCGATTGGCATGAGGACGCATCATCGCGGACTCTTTGAAACTTGGACCGAGTCTCCGCCCCATCCAATACCCGAACTGATCAGCGAGAAACCCTCCCAGCATCGCACAAGGAACGATCTGAACGATCGAATAAAGATTCTCGACAAAGAGAAAGCTTGCGACGCCAAACAGAATAACGCCAGAAACAAAAAGTCCGATGCCCGGACACGCCTCGATGAAACCCAGACCAACAATCATCACCAAGCCCAGTTGTGGGTTGGTCGACAAGAAGTCAGTCAACGAAGCGAGCGACATATTACCTCACATAACGCGTTGGATCAGGGATGCCCGCTTCAATGAAGCCGTCTTTACGTAACACACACGCATCGCAACGACCGCAAGCCTCGCCGGCATCGGTTAATCGATAGCACGACACCGTGTCTTCGTAGTTGACCCCTAATTTGACTCCCTTCTGAATGATCTCGCCTTTTGTGAGATGCAAAAGCGGCGCATGGATTTGAAAAGCTTGGGATTCAACACCAGCTTTGGTGGCCTGATTCGCCATCCGTTCGAAGGCTTCAATAAAAGCTGGTCGACAATCTGGATGCCCCGAATAGTCGACAGCATTCACACCAATGAATAAGTCGTAGGCTGGTAAGACCTCGCCCCACGCGAGCGCATAAGCGAGGAAGACCGTATTTCTTGCTGGAACGTAGGTGACAGGAATCTGCTCATTACCCAGATCTGCATCAGGAACGTCGATGGTCTCATCCGTTAACGCTGACCCACCGAAGACGGCTAGATCCAAGTGCGCTGTGCGATGTGACGCCGCGCCGAGAGCGTCCGCCATAATTCTTGCGTGAGCTAACTCAGTTTGATGGGACTGTCCATAATCAAAACTCAAACAGTGACACTGAAAACCCTCCGAAACGGCATGCGCTAACACCGTGGCTGAATCCAGCCCACCCGAGAGTAGGATAATGGCCTTCTTGTTAGACCCCTCGGCCATCTGGTTAGACACCTGGTTTATCTCCCCAAAGAATTTTGTGTAGTTGCAGCTGCATTCGCACCGGTAATCGGTCTTCAA